>DAIMFL010000009.1:0-1049 GCA_036724615.1 Alphaproteobacteria bacterium
TGTCAAACAGCGCCGCAATGTTATGATCCGGATACTGAGCCAAATAGTGCTTTTCGACTGCGCTACCTGCAAAGGTCTTACGGCCATCCAGCACGACAAAGAACAGAATGGCGAGGCTTTCAGCCGCCTCGTCGCATTCACCGGCCGGAAATGACACCACTGATCGACTTGTGTCGAACACGCCGGGAGTCGTCCTGAGGTAAAAATTGCAATCACTGTTATGTGGCTGCCCTCGTTCGGGACGATAGTCATACATGAAGCTCAAGCCATCATTTGGACCCGCAGCAGTCAATTGATTTAAGGCCGCCTCAAGGGTGCGTCCGACACGCAAGTCCTTCATGTGCGCAATGGCAATGATGCGCTGAATGGTTTTGGTCGAGAGCTCTATCTGGGCAGCGCGCCACTGTTCACTTTGGTACCGCTCCCAGCAGCTGGTGGACTCAGCCGTGTTGGAGACTTCGTCAATCAGTAACGCTCCTCGCAATCTGAACATCCAAGAGGGCAAGGGCGAATATCAGCGTTAGCCCAAATACCCCCACCTTTCGGAATTGGCGACTAATCGCGCCTGAAGACTGGAACAAAGATCTCATCACCATCGCGCTGGATCTTGATCGTGATCCTGACCAATAGCGCCTCCTCGCAAAGCTGCGCCTGTTGTGCGCAGACAATGTCTTTCGCTCCGTCGATGACTATCAGCTCTGCTTCACCCTGACTGTGATGGTACCTGTCCGCTTCAATTGTCACAAGGTCACCATCACGGTACGAACCATCATCCAATTCGAAGGTTGGAACTAAAGCTAGCTCCCTCGGGAGATATGTATCGTCACGAAGCAAAGATAGCTCGATCCTCCACTCCGCATTTCTATCAGCGCGGTAGTGGAGCGCCCCCTTGGCGACAGCAACCTGCTGCCTCAAGATTTCGGTTTGCTCCCGCATCACTTCAGTTTGCTCAGCCGTATCAGCTGCTTGGGCAAAAGCGAGAACTGCAGAGACCAAAGCAATGGCCGAAGCCGCAATGGTGCTTAGCGATTTCCACATCTCATCAGCAC
>DAIMFL010000009.1:1059-46949 GCA_036724615.1 Alphaproteobacteria bacterium
GCGGCCAATAGGCCAATAGCTATAAGCCAACCAGTGAACGACATGATGCCCCCCTCGATTTGGAGAGGGCTAATCTTAGGACTAATGCGTTGTAGGAGCACGCCACTTGCTTGATGCAGTTTGAATGACCTCACTTGAGGGGGTCATAGCTCGGTGGCGATCACGCTCGACATCTACAGCCATGTGGTGCCGGGCTTGCAGGACGATGCCGCCGCGGTTATAGACGGCGCGCTCTCCAAGCTCGTGGAGGGCTAGGGTGGCAAACGGGTGGCAAGAACGGCAGCAATGCTGACGTGCCACCTGAAAAAGTCTAGTATTTCTGCGGAGTTGCCGGGTTAGCTCAGCGGTAGAGCAGCGGTTTTGTAAACCGAAGGTCGGGGGTTCAATCCCCTCACCCGGCACCACCCGCACGCACGACCGAGACCTCGGTCCTTCCGCGCACGAAGATCGGGCGGGACCCCGCGACTAAGCCGGGCGCTGCGGGGGAAGGTCGTACCGGCCCGTCTTGGACGGCCGCAGCCCGCCGAAGATGTCCGCGCCGCGGACGAACTCGACGATGACCGGCACGCCGCGCGCCAGGCAGACGGCGACCGTCAGATAGATCAGCAGCGCCGTGACCGGCAGCACGACGGCTGCGCTGCTCGCCCAGGATTCGGGATGCAGGGCCGGCCAGGGCTGGATCAGGAACAGCCAGCCGAACGTCACCGCCTTCAACGCGCCGTAGAGGCCGCGCATGAAGCGGCTCGCGACCAGGAACGCGCCGATGCGCGACTGCATGGAGAAGACCGAGTGACCGCTCGCCACCTTGCCGTAGCGCACCGCGTCGACGATCAGGCCGCGCGTCACGAACACGATCGCCACCCAGATCGGCACCAGCCCGAGATGCGCCAGCACCAGCCAGAGCACGGATTCGACCACCCGGTCGACCGCGATGTCGAAAATGGCGCCGAAGGCGCTCGCCTCGCCGCGCCGGCGCGCCACCCATCCGTCCACCCCGTCGAGCGCGATGATCAGGAGAAGGAGCGGCGCGTCGATGAGCTGCCACTCCGGCGAGGCCCAATAGGCCATCGCCACCAGAACGAACAGCAGCGTCAACCGCAGCAGGGTGATCGCGTTGGCCATTGCTTCCTTCCCTCGGAGGAGGAAACGCGCAGCACCGCCAGATCGTTTCGTCAATCGTAACCCTGCCCGAGCATTGGGCGCAACGCCAGTCCACTGGGACCAGTCCACTGGGGCCAGTCCACTGGGGCCAGTCCACTGGGGCGAGTCCACTGGGGCGAGTCCACTGGAAGAGGGAGGCGCCTCATCCACCCGGGGAATCGGCAGCGAAGACGACGCCTTCGGGGAGGGTCCGGGCGAAGGCCGCCAGGCGGGCCCCGAGCTCAGGCGCCGCCGCGGGATTGGCCGCATAGAACGCCACCTCGGACCGGGCGGCCGTCACCCGCATGTGGCCGAGCCGCAAGGTACCGAGCCGGACCCAGCCGGCCGGGATCTGTCCAGGAAACCAGTCTTCATAGAGCATGGCGAGCCGGACGCCGCGGCGCGTCGCCATGTCGTCCATCCAGCCCGGCTCGCCCGCCAGGCGCCGCGCCCCGGCCTCCACCGAACCCAGCCCCCAGAGGTCGAGCACGTAACCGTCGTTGCGGAAGCCGACCCAGCCGAGGTCGTTGACGGCGACCGCCGCACCGCCGGCGAACTCCGTGACGAAGCGGTGCATCTGGTACTGCTGCTCGTGGATGTTGCGGGCGGCCGCGGGCGTCAGCAGCGTCGGCATAGCGGTCATCGGCGCGATCAGCACGGCGGGCAGCAGCACGGCCGCCAGCGCGCCGCGCGGCTCCTGGCGACGCAGCCAGCTCGACAGCGGATCGCGCCACAGATGGATCGCCAGCATGGCGGCCGAGATCAGCACATAGGGCTCGTAACGGCCGAACCAGCCGTATTTTCCGCCCGCCAGATGCATCGCCACCATGACGGCCCCGGCGGCCGCCAGGGCGCGCGCGGCCGGCCTGGCGCCCCGGCGCAGGCCCCGCCACAGGAACAGCACCCCGAAGCCGAGCAGGATGAGCCGGAAGTGATGGCCGTGGCTGGCGAAGAGGGATCGCGCCATCGCCAGCACGAGATCCCGGAGCGTGGCGTCCGCCGGGGCGGCATCGACCTTGATCAGCACGGAGCTCGGCAGCCATTCCAGCCCGAGCCCGCGCAGGACGGCCGAGAAGGCGGCGAGCGGCCCGACCGTGGCGAGACCGAGGACCATCGCGAGCGCGATCCGCCCGCGCAGCGCCAGATGGACCAGCGCGCCCGCGGAGACGGCGAGATTCTCGTAGCGCACGAGCGGTCCGATCACGATGGCCGCGACCAGGAACCAGGGGACCCGCCTCTCCTCCGCTTCGACGAGAAGCCCGAGCACCACGGCGAGCGCCAGCAGCACCTGCAGCGAGTGCTCCATCCCGGTGAAGACCAGGCCGACCAGATTGAACAGCAGCGCCGCAAGCGTCGCGACGAGCGGCGGCAGCCACCGGAAGGGCATGGCATCGGGCGGCATGGCGCGCCCGAGGATCGCCTGCAGCACCGCGATCGAGGCGAAGGCGCTCGCCAGGTTGAGCACGAGCGGCCACTCGTCATGGATCGCCGTTCCGGCGAACGGGACGAGAAGAAACGGCCAGAGAATCGAGGACGAGGGTGCGGACGCTTCGCCGAGATTGATCCCGTAATGGCCGCGCGCGATGTTCTCGGCGAGCGCCAGATGGATATATGGGTCGTCCAGCGTGTAGACGAGCATGCCGCCGTTGAGCGCCAGGATGGCGACCAGCTCGACGAGCAGCAGCGTGCCGATCGCCGCGTATGGCGCCCAGTCGGCCGGCGCGATGCCGGCCAGGGCGCGATCGGCGGTCTCGACCGTCAAGACTGCGCCTCCTCGAAGCCGCCGAGGAAGGACACGAGGTTGCGCCCGAGCTCGTCGCTCGGATAGCCGCCCTCCTGCACCAGGACGCTCGGCAGGGTGAGGCCGGCGAGGCCGCGCGCGATCGCCCGGAAGCCCGCCGTGCTGACGGAAAGCCCGGCCAGCGGATCTCCCTCATAGGCGTCGAGGCCGAGCGCCACCACGAGCGCCTGGGCGCGGAATCTCCGGACCGCGGCGATGGCCTGCTCGAGCGCCGCCAGAAATGCGGCGTCGCCGCTTCCCATCGGCAGCGGCAGATTGAGATTGAATCCCTCGCCCTCGCCTCCGCCCCGCTGATCGGCATAGCCCCAGAAGAACGGATAGAACCCGGCGGGATCCGCGTGGATCGAGACGGTGAGCACGTCGGCGCGCGCGTAGAAGATGTCCTGCGTGCCATTGCCGTGATGCAGGTCCACGTCGACGACGGCGACGCGCGCGAAGACCCGGCGCAGAGACTGGGCGGCGATGGCCGTGTTGTTCAGGTAGCAGAAGCCGCCCGCCATGTCGGCATAGGCGTGATGGCCCGGCGGCCGGCACAGCGCATAGGCCACGCGCTCTCCCGCCATCACCAGCTCCGCCGCCTCGACGGCCGTGTTGGCGCTCGCCTGGATGGCCGGCCAGCTATCGGCCGCGAGCGGACAGGCCGTATCGGCCATGTGCCATCCCGCCTGGCCGACCACCCCGTCCGGATAGCCGCCGCCGCGGCGGCGCACCGGATGGACGTTCGGCACGACCTCCGGCCCGGCGCCGGGCAGCGCCCGCCAGCGCGCGTGCGCCGTCTCCAGGAAAGTCAGATATTCGGGCGTGTGCACGGCGGCGATCGGCGCGCTGCAATGCGGGCGCGGCGCCACGAGCTCGTGCCCCGCCTCCCGCGCGGCGGCGTGGAGCACCTCGGCGCGCCGCGGTATCTCCGGGCAGGGCTGCCACTCGCCGCGCACCAGGAAGCGGCCCGGCGCATGGCCGAGCTGGCGGGGATCGAAGACGACCTTCATGCCGGCGCTCCGCTCTCGGCGCGGTGCCGGCGGATCTCCGCGTCCGTCGGGGTCTGGCCGGCGGCGACGAGACCGCCGCCGGTCACCTGTCGCATTCCCGTCTCGGTCACGATCATGTCCATCGGGATGTCGTGCGGCTGCGGGTGGATGGTCGCGATGGCGGAGAGCTCGAAGCCGATCCCGATGGCGAGCGGCCGCCGGCCGAACTTCGCGATGGTGCGATCGTAATAGCCGCCGCCATAGCCCAGCCGGAAGCCCTGCGCATCGAACCCCACCAGCGGCACCAGCAGCAAATCCGGCTCGACCTGCCGGTCCTCGACCGGCACGGGAATCTGCCAGATGCCGGGCTCCAGCCGGTCGCCCGGCGCCCAGGCGCGGAACACGAGCGGGGCCGCCTTCTCGACCACGACCGGCAGCGCGAAACGCGCGCCGCGGCCATGCAGCCGGCGGACCAGCGGCCGGGCGTCGAACTCGCCCTTGAACGGCCAGTAGAAGCCGACCAGGGCATCGGCCAGGAACGGCAGCCGGGTCTCGAGCGCGGTCTCGATGCCGGCGCTCCAGGCCCGTCGCTCGCGGGCGGCAGCGACCCGCGCCTCGATGAGCCGCGCCCGTTCGGCCTTGCGCCAGGCGCGAATCTCCGGCCACGCATCGTTCATGACAGCCCTCCTGCTCTTTGCGGCGCCGGCGCCAGATTCGATGCGCCCGCTCCGTCACCCGATTGCCCCTGAACGTAGACGGGACGCGAGGCGGATTTCCAGGGGAGCGCCGACCGGGTGAGGCAGAGCGCCCAGAGCAGCAGAACCGCGGCGAAGGGCAGAGAGGTCGCGCCCGGCCATAGCGGGTAGAGGTGGATGAGCGGCCACTGCGCGGCCATCACCAGAGCGATCGCGCCGAATCCGATCGCGGCCGCCCGTCCGTGCCGGATCACCTCGGCACGCTGCCACAGGCAGAGGAGCGGTCCGAGCAGGAAGACGAGATGATGATTCCAGGACAGCGGCGCCACCAGGAAGGTGACGCAGGCCATCAGCACGAAGCTGCCGTCGTGGAAGTCGCGGGACGGGACCGCGCGGCTCGTCCAGAGGCGCCAGGCCGAGGCGGCCAGGACGAGCACGGCGCCACCGGACGCGGCGAGGCCCGCCGGCGCGCCGGGACCGAAGATCCGGATCGCGATGCCGTTGACGCTCTGATTCCAGATCGCGGCCTGCGGAAACTCCGGAAACGCCAGGCGGCCGAAGCCGCCGCGCGCGGCGGCGAGCTCCGCCCACTCGCCCCAGAGACCCGCCGGAAGCGCGGCCAGCGACAGGGCGGACAGGGCGAGCACGACGGCGGCGGCCGCGAGCACGGGCCGGAATTCGCGCTGGATCAGGAGCGGAAGGAGGAACAGCGCGAAATAGGTCTTCACCAGGATCGCCACGCCGATCAGCAGGCCGGCGCCCCAGGGAGCCCGTCCTTCGCGCAGGAGATGCCAGGCGAGGAGCATCGCGATCGCGGCCGGCAGGTTCACCTGGCCCAGATGGATCGTTTCCTCCACCGCGTTGAAGGCGACGACGAAGACGAAGGCCGCAAGCAGCGCCGCGCGGCCGCCCAGGCCGCCCAGGAACATGCGGTGCAGGACGAGATAGAGCCCGCCCGCGAGCGCCGTGTTGAGCAGGATGCCGAGCGCAGCCCCTGTCTGGTAATCCACCCAGGACAACGGGTAGAGCAGAGGCAGCGCATAGGGCGGATAGAGAAAGGGGAAGACCCGCTCGCCGAGCTCGGCGGCGTAGAGCGCGGCCGTCGTCCCTGCATAGGGCGACAGGCCGCGGTTGAAGACCGCGTCGGCGGCATAATGGAACGAGAGATGGTCGATCGCCCGGATCGCCTCGCCGCCGCTCAGGAAAGCGATCGCCCGCTGCAGCCCTTCGGCGCCCTGCGCCAAGGCGAACAGGAGAGCGAGACCGGCGGCAATGCCCAGGGAGCGGCCGGTCCGTGCCTTTTCGTCGGCTGGCCGGCTCATCGGCGAAACCTGTTTCGGGGGATCGGACCTGCCGACTCTCGGGCAACGGGGTTAGCGAAGCGTAAATCGGGACCGGGGAGCTCAGCTCTCGATCGCCAGCTCCTCGGCGTAGAGCGACCGGCTCGGATAGAGGTCGAAGCCCTTCACCTTCCGGTCGTAGGCAGCGAAGACGGGCGCCCAGACCGGCTGCACGATCGGCCCGTCCTCCTGCATCAGCTTCTCGATCTCGCCCACGGTCTTCCGCCTCGCGTCGAGATCGAGGGTCGCCTCGGCGAGCGCCAGGAGCCGGTCGAACTCCCGGTTCGCATAGCCGGATTCGTTCCACGGCGCGCCGCCGCGATAGGCGACGCCGAGATTGATCGTCCCGAGGGAGTCGTGCGCCCAGTTCGTGAAGCCGAACGGCACCTTGTTCCACAGCTCCCAGTACAGATTCCAGGACACCTTCCGGATCCGGACCCGGATGCCGGCGTCCTTCCACTGCGCCTGCATCTCCTCGACCGCCGCAAGCTCCCAGCCGGGATCGTCCTTGACCAGGATCTGGCATTTGAGCCCGTCCGGAAACCCGGCTTCGGCCAGCAGCGCCTTGGCCGCCGTCACGTCGCGCGCCATCGGCGGCAGGGCGGCGTAGTCCGGCTGCACCGGGCAGACATGATGATGCTCGGCCGCCAGCCCGTGCGCGCCGAGCGCCGCCGCCCGGACCCGCTCGCAATCGATGGCGAGCCGCATCGCCTTGCGCACGCGCGGATCGGTGAAGGGCGGCTCTGTCACTTTCATGCGGGCGACCGCCGTCGCCGCCGATTGGGTCTCGTAGACCCGCACATGCGAGAGCGCCTCGAGCCTTTCGAGGCTGTCGAGCTCGACGCGATAGATGCCGTCGACCCGGCGCGCGGCCAATGCAGCGATCGGCGCTTCGGGATCGGCGCCGAAATCGACGAACTCCAGGAAGTCGAGATACGGCCCCCGCCCCGACCAGTGGTCCGACACCGCCTTGAGCAGCGCCTTCCGGCCGGGCTCCGCCTCGACCAGCTCGAAGGCGCCGAGCCCATTCGATCCGGGACCGAACTGCCCGTCCTCCTCCGGATCGAGAATGCTCAAGGCCCCGTGCTGCAGATGCTGCGGCAGCGCGACCTGGGGCAGGCGCGTGTTGATCCGCAGCGTGAGCCCGTCCACCACCTCGATCGCATTGGCGTCCCAGAGGCCGCGCTCGCGGACCGGGGCGCCGGACTCGTCGATGCTGCCGGTGTCGATCAGGTCCAGCATGTAGGGCGCCATCAGCCCCAGCGCCGGCGAGTTGAGGCTGCTGTCGAGGACGCGGCGGAGATTCCAGGCCACCTGCTCGGCGGTCAGCCGGCTCCCCTTCCGCCAGCGCAGCCCCGGACGCAGGCGCAGCGTCCAGCTCCTCAGGTCCTCGCTGGGCTCCCAGGCCTCGAGCAGATACGGCCGGGTGATGTTGTCGGGACCGGTCTTGGTCAGGGTCGGGACGACCTGCCGCGCGATCTCCGGCTCGAGCCAGGCATAGCTGTGGGGATGGGAGAGGTCGGGCACGCGCATGGCGATGCGGAGCCGTCCGCCGCGGGGCAGCTGCGTCTCGGCCGGCTGCGAGACGGCGGCGCCGTTCATCTGCTCGATGACGGCATAGGCCGCGGCCGCGTTGAGACCGAGCAGCGTCGCCTGGCGCAGAAAGGTCCGGCGGTCGATGCGCCGCGCGGCGAGCAGGCTCCCGAGGGTCGCGATATAGGGGTGCGGACCGCCGCGCCTCATGCCCTTTCCGATCCCTCCGCCAAGGCCGGGCGGCTCACGAAGCCGGCATGCGCCGACGCGTCGGGTGAGGCCCGGAGACGTCAGAGTCCGGGCCGAGGATTACCCAAAAGTTAACCCTGCTGCTCGGGCTGGGCAGGGACCGGTTCGCCGAACTCGGCCGCCAGCTCCTCGTGAAGCCGGACGAGATCCTCCGGGAGGGGCATGCCGAGGGCGCGCATGCTGCCGAACAGCTGGTCGAGCCGCACGTAGATCTCGTGGCTGTCGGCGCCCTGGTCCTCCATGTCCTCCAGCAGGAGGGACAGCGCGACTTCGATCTCCTCTTCCTTCATCCGCTCCGCCTTTCGGTCTCGAGGTGGGGGGCGTCGGCCCGCAGCCGGGCCGGGCTCGCCCGAAGTCTAGCCGGGCCGGACCGCCCCTGTCAGCGCCGGCTGCGGCGGGCCATGCTTAATCCTTCCGTTACCCTTGAAAGCCCAGACTCTCCGGAAACTTGGCATCAGGACATGCGCCATGACTCGTTTCCTCGTCACGCCGGAGAATCCCACTGGCTGGCGGCTCGAAGACATCCTCAGCGAGATCCAGAAGGACATCATCCGCCGCTGCAGCCGGATTCTCGACGATCCCAGCCCGGTCGCCGCACCGGTCCGCTACAACAACGTGAAGATCCTCGGCCTGCTGACCGAATGCATCAAGGCGGCCGAGGAGTCCACCCGGCTGCTCAACAGCATCGGCCCGAGCCAGGCGGAAAAGGGCGGCCCGCCGCGCATCGGCACCTGACCGCCGGCGGGTCGGGTCCGGGCGGTCAGGCCTCGGCCGCCGCCCCCATCAGGTGGTCGCCGCCGTCCAGCACCAGGGTGGTGCCGGTCATGTAATCCCCCGCCGGCGACACCAGGAACGCGACGGCGAGGGCCACCTCGCGCGCCGTGCCCATGCGCTTGATCGGCAGGCGCTGCATCTCGCGCTCGATCGCCGCCATGTCGTATTGCAGCAGCCCCTCGGTATCGATCGTGCCCGGGGCGACCGCGTTCACCGTGATCCCGTGCCGTCCCCACTCTACGGCGAGGGTCTTCGTCATGTTGATGACGCCGGCGCGCGCGGCGCCCGAATGCACAATGCCCGGCGTGCCGCTGAACAGCGACAGCACGATGTTGACGATGCGGCCGCCCTGCCCCGCCGCCACCGCGCGCGCGGCGAAGGCCTTGCTCATGAGCCAGGTGCCGTTGAGGTTGAGATCGACGACGGCCCGGAAGCCGTTCGGCGTGATGTCGAGGGCCGGCGCGGCGAACTGGCCGCCCGCGTTGTTCACCAGGATGTCGGGCAGGCCGACATGCTGGTCGACGGCGTGAAACAGCGTCTCGACCTCGTCCTCGCGGCGGATGTTCACCGGATGGGCATGCACCTCGATGCCGCGCTCGCGCAGGGCCGCTGCCGCCGCCTCGAGCCGCTCCGCGCCGCGCGCGGCGATCACGATGCGGGCGCCGCGCCCGCCCAGCTCCCGCGCGATCGCAAGGCCGATGCCGGTCGCGCCGCCGGTCACCAGGGCGGTCCGGCCGGCGAGCAGGCCGGGCGCGAAGATCTGTGGCTCGTTCATGGGCTGGTCCGCAATGCCGCCGGTCCCGCCGGCCCGCGGATTTATGGAGGCTCGGGTTTCCCTTGGCAAGGCATGCGCCACCGGTGACCGCCGTCACGGCCGACGCCTTCGATTCGCCATAGTCCTGCGAACTATGATGCCACCATACCGCTTTCGGCCCGGGGGATTCGCAATCGTGACCAATGGCAAGCTTTCGCTCAGTCTCGTTCTCGGCGCGGCGCTGGTCGCCGCCGGCATCGCGGGCGGCGGTTATCTGCTCGGCCGGCAGGTCTACGAGAGCCGGATCGGCGACCGTTTCGTCACCGTGAAGGGACTCGCCGAGCAGGAAGCCACCGCCGATCTGGCGATCTGGCCGCTGGCGGTCAGCGCGACCGGGGACGAGCTCGGCCAGGTGCAGTCGAAGATCGACAGCGACCTCGCCGCCATCACCTCGTTCCTGACCGACAAGGGATTCGCGCCCGAGGAGGTGCAGCCGCAGCGCGTCCAGGTCACCGATCTCCTGGCCCAGACCTACCGCCAGGAGGGCGCCGGCGAGAACCGCTACATCATCCAGCAGACCGTCACCGTGCGCACGACGAACGTCGCGCTGGTCGATCAGATCTCCCGCGAGGTGGGCGAGCTGGTGAAGCGCGGCGTCGTGCTCTCCGACGGCAGCGGCCCGACCTATCTCTTCACGCGGCTCAACGAGGTGAAGCCCTCGATGATCGCCGAGGCGATGGCCAATGCGCGGGCCGGCGCCGAGCAGTTCGCGAAGGATTCCGACAGCCGCGTCGGCGACATCCGCCGCGCCAACCAGGGCGTGTTCGTCATCCTGCCGCGCGACGAGACCGAAGGGGTCTGGGAGCCGACCCAGCTGAACAAGAAGATCCGCGTGGTCTCCACCATCGAGTACTATCTGGTGGACTGATCGCGGCGTCGCCCCCAGGATGCTGCGGCATCCGTGAATCAGGCTCCACTTCAAAAAGATCGACCGCGATTCGCGGCCCGGACGGATTCAATCTGGGTCGATCATGGCTGGGAGGCGAAGATGAGCAGCAGCACCGGTCCCGTGCGGGTCGCCAGGCGCGGCGCGATCCACGAGATCACCCTCGACCGTCCGAAGGCCAACGCCATCGACGCCGCGACCAGCCGGGCGCTCGGCGACGCCTTCGCAGCGTTCCGCGACGATCCCGAGTCCCGGGTCGCCATCGTCACCGCCGCCGGCGAGAGGTTCTTCTCCGCCGGCTGGGATCTGAAGGCGGCCGCCGGCGGCGAGAGCCAGGATTACGGCGCCGGCGGCTTCGCCGGCCTGACCGAGCTGTTCGACCTGAAGAAGCCGGTGATCGCGGCGGTGAACGGCATGGCGGTCGGCGGCGCGTTCGAGCTCGTCCTCGCCTGCGATCTCGTCGTCGCCGCGAGCCATGCGGAGTTCTTCCTGCCGGAAGCCACCATCGGGATCATTCCCGACGCGGGCGGCGTCATCCGCCTGCCGCGCCGCCTGCCCCGCCCGATCGCCATGGAGATGATGCTGACCGGCCGCCGCCTGCCCGCGGCCGAAGCGCTCCATTACGGTCTGGTGAACCGCGTGGTAGCGCCGGCCGAGCTCATGCCGGCGGCGCGCGCTCTCGCCGCACAGGTGCTCGCCGCGGCGCCTCTGGCGGCCCAGACGATCAAGGCGGTGGACGCCGCGACCCGGCATCTGTCGGTCGAAGCCGCCTATGCCGAGATGCGCAGCGGCCGGATCGCCGAGTACGACCGGCTGCTCGCCTCAGAGGACGCGCAGGAAGGGCCGCGCGCCTTCGCCGAGAAGCGCCCGCCGGCCTGGACCGGCCGCTGAGGACGGCTATCGGGATCGCCCGCGCGCTGCGGTTTGTCCGGCGACGCCCCCTATGACATGCTTGGCGAATGACCCTCCCCCCTGACGCGCCGCCCTCGCGGACCCTCGCCGAGATTGCCGATGCCCTCGACGGGCGGCTGGTCGGGGACGGAGACATCGTCATCCGCCGCATCGCCCATCCCGCCGAGGCCGGGGCGGACGATCTCGCCCTGGCCATCGAGAAGGACGCGCTGGCATCGCTGGTCGGCACCGCTGCCAGAACCGCGCTCGTCGCGACCGGCGCGGAGCCGCCGCGCCGCCTCGCCGGCTTCGTCGCCGTCGAGCGGCCGCGCTATGCGCTCGCCCGGCTGCTCGCCCTGTTCGAGCAGCGGCCATATGCCCCTCCCGGCGTGCATCCGAGCGCGGTCGTCGATCCGACCGCCCGGCTGGGGGAGCATGTCTCCGTCGGACCGCTCGTCCATGTCGGCCCGGGTGCTGCGATCGGCGCCGGCACGGCGATCCTGGCGCAGGCGACCGTCGGCGCGGGCGCGCGGATCGGCGCGCAATGCCGGATCCATCCGGGCGTGCGCATCGGCGAGCGCGTCGTGCTCGGGGACCGGGTGATCCTGCAGCCCAATGCCTGCATCGGGGGCGACGGCTTCAGCTACGCCACGCCCGAGCCCGGCAGCGTCGAGACTGCCCGGTCGAGCGGGCGCGTCACCGGACGCAACACCGCGATCGCGCGGATCCCCTCGCTCGGCACCGTGGTGCTGGGCGACGAGGTCGAGGTCGGCGCCGGCAGCACGATCGACCGGGCGACGATCGGCGCCACGGTGGTGGGACGCGGCACCAAGATCGACAACCTGGTGCTGGTCGCCCACAACGTGACCATCGGCGAGAACTGCCTGATCTGCGGCAATGTCGGCATTTCGGGCAGCGTGCGGATCGGCGACCGCGTCGTGCTGGCCGGCGGCGCCGGGGTGGCCGACCATCTCAGCATCGGCGACGACTCCATCGTCATGGGAAATGCGGCGGTCGCCAGCGATCTGCCCGCCGGCGGGCTGTTCATCGGCCAGCCCGCCATGCCGCGGCAGGAGTTCCTTCGCCAGCTCCGCAACCTGCGGCGGCTCGGCCGGATGCACGAGAAGCTCGGCGAGATCGACAAGCGCCTCGAGGCAGTGGAATCGGCCGATCGGGACGGGCGGGCGGGCTGAGCGGCGCCTGGCCCACCCGAAATCGTCGCTGGCTCCACGAAAAACGGCGGCTTTGTGACCGCCATCCCTTTCGCTTTTCCATTTTTTGAACGAATTTCGGGAATAGAGGTTGTCCGAAGGGGTGCTTCCGACAGCACCCCCGTCAGACCGGATTCCATGATGCCGAAACGTCGCTCCTTCGCGTTCCTGCTGCCCGCTTCCGGGCGGATCGGGCGCGGTCTCGGAGTGGCGGCGGTCGTGCTCACCGCCCTCGCCTCCGCGCTCTACGTCGTATCGGCCCCGAGCCCGATGGCGGACGAAGGGCTGCGCTATTTCCGGATCGGCACCGGGTCGAGCGGCGCCTCGTACTTCCCGATCGGCGCGGTGATCGCCAACGCGATCAGCAACCCTCCGGGCTCACGCGACTGCGAGCGCGGCGGCAGCTGCGGCGTGCCGGGGCTCATCGCCGTGGCCCAGACCACGGCGGGCTCGATCGAGAACCTCCAGGCGATCCGCAACGGACTCCTCGAATCCGGGCTCAGCCAGGCCGACATCGCCTATTGGGCCTATACGGGTGTCGACGTCTTCAAGGAGGACGGGCCGAACGAGAACCTGCGCGCCATCGCCAACCTGTACCAGGAGAGCCTGCACGTGGTGGTGCGGGCCGATTCCGAGATCGAGACCGTGGCGCAGCTGAAAGGCAAGACGGTCTCGCTGGGCGAGGAAGGCTCCGGAACCACCGTGACCGCGCGGCTGGTCCTCGAGGCCTACGGCCTGTCCGGGAAACGGATCAAGCCCGTCTACATGAACCTCGCCAGATCGGCAGAGGCGCTGCGGGCGAAGGAGGTCGACGCCTTCGTCTTCGTCGGCGGCGGCCCGGTGCCCCTGATCGCCGATCTCGCCGACAGCCTGGCGATCCGGCTGCTCCCGCTCGACGGCGAGGCTGCGCACGGCCTGCGGCAGCAGCATCCGTTCCTCACCGTCGACGTGATTCCCGCAGACACCTATCGCGGCGTGCCGGGCACGGTGACGCTGGGCGTCGGCGCGCTCTGGGTCGTCTCCGCCGAGCTCGACGCCGAGCTCGTCTACGGCATCACCCGCGCCCTCTGGCACAAGTCGACGCGCAAGCTGCTCGACGATGCCAGCCCGCTCGCCCGGAAGATCAGGCTGGAGACCGCACTCAACGGCGTGCCGATCCCGCTGCACGAGGGCGCCGAGCGCTACTACGCCGAGCTGAAGGGCCAGCCGCAGACCACGCAGTCGCGCTGAGCCGCGTCAAGCGCCGCGGTGCGCGCTAACCTTTCGTACAGGTTCTCGCCGCAGAATGGCGCCTGATCCGGACGTTCCGAGATCGGGAGTTTCCTGGCCATGCAGATCCTGCTTGCCGACGACCATGTCCTCGTCCGCGACGCGCTGAAGTCCTACATCGAGCGCCTGGCCGAGGACGCCACCGTGCACGCGGTCTCGTCCTTCCCGGAGGCCTATGCCGTCGCCCAGCGCGAGGCCGGGCTCGAGCTGATCGTTCTCGATCTCCGGATGCCGGGCATGAACGGGCTCGACGGGCTGAAGCGCATGCGGGCGCTCCGTCCCAACACCCCGGTCGTCATCATGTCGGGGCTGGCGCGGCAGCAGGACATCTCCGAGGCGCTCGAAGCCGGGGCGGCGGGCTTCTTCCCGAAGACCCTCAACGGACCTGCCCTGGTCAGCGCGCTGCGCCTGGTGCTCGCCGGCGAGCGCTTCGTGCCGTCGACCGACCACGCCGCGGCGAACACCCGGGAGACCCAGCCCGAGAGCGAGAGCACGAGCAGCCTGACGGTGCGCGAGCGCGAGGTCCTGGAGCTGCTCACGAAAGGGCTGTCGAACAAGGAGATCGCGCGGCAGCTCGATCTCCAGGAAGTCACCATCAAGCTGCACGTGCGCGGCATCTGCCGGAAGCTCGGTGCCAAGAACCGCACCCAGGCGGCGCTGCTGGCCGTCGCCGGCGCCTAGGAAGGCGGGCCTCAGGCCACCGGGGCCGACCGGGCGCCGACGCCGACCATCGCCTCCACCGTCGCCACTAGCTCCGCCGGCGCGAACGGCTTGCGCAGCATCGCGCGGGCTTCGAGCAGCTCGAGAATCGGCCGCAGCCCCGCCGCGCCGTAGGCCCCGCCTGCCGAGATCGCCAGCACCGGAACCGGAGACGGGCCGAGCCGCAGGGTCTCGACCAGGTCCAGGCAGTCCCGCGCCGGGATGAAGGCATCGGTCACCACGGCATCGAAGGCGCCGTGCTCGAGCACGGCCCCGCGCGCCCCGCTGGAAGCGACGGCGACCGGCGCATGCCCGGCGCGCAGAAGCGCCCGCGCAACCGTGTCGCGAATGGCCGGCTCGTCGTCGACTACGAGAACGCGCAGCATGTGCCACTCCCTCGGCGGGCGGTCGGCAGGTACTAGCAGAAGCATATGATCGGGCGGAGCCCGCAGGAACCGTGCGGAAGTCTATCGGGGGATCGCTTGCCGCCCCGAAGGTATGGCCTGCCCCATCCTTCCGGATGGGGTCTCGACGGACCGGGGGGCCGGTTTCCGCGGACAAGGCTAACGGGGGGTTAAGCAGTTCGCCCTAGGCTCGAAGACCCCGGCAGCACGAGAGCGTTCCATGCGGCAGTCCGCCTCCGTACATCGTTCCGGCCCGCAGGGCCCGCGCGCAGCGCCATGACGGCTGCCGCCGCCGCGCGCCGGCGGGTGATCACGGCAGCCGCCTTCACCGGACTCCTGATCGCCTGCGCATTCCTGATCTTCCGCCTCTCGACGGAACGCCAGGAAATCCTGGAGGACTTCCGCGGCGGCGCCCGCCTGTCCGTCCAGGCGCAGGCCGAGTTCCTGCGCCTGTCCGAGGCGCTGTCGCGCTATCAGGCGACCGGCGCGCTGTCGGACCGCCGCGAACTGGAGCAGCGCGTCTTCATCTTCTGGAGCCGCTTTCCCCTGCTCGGCTCCGGCGCCGAAAGCGAGCATCTGCGGCAGATCGAGGGGATTGCGGAGCTGGTGGCCGGCCTCGCCGCGCGCCTGCCGCAGGTGGCGCAGGCGATGGAGGCGCTCGATCCGTCGCAACCCGCGAGCTTCGCCGACGCGCATCAGGCGCTCGAACCCTTCCGCGGCCAGCTCGACGCGCTGGTCCTCGCGGCCCTGCAGAACGAGAGCTTCAGCGCCAGCCGCGCGCGCATCGAGCAGCAATACGCCTGGATCCTCGCCGCGCTCGCCGCCGTGCTCGGCTCCGGGACGCTCCTGGTGCTGGGCCTGCGGCGGGAGGCGCTCAATGCCCGCGCCAGTTACGAGCTGGCGCGCCGGGCCGAAGCGGAGGCCTCCGATCTCAAGGAACGTCTCGTCGACGCCATCGAAAGCATCTCCGAGGGCTTCATCCTGATCGACAGCGCCGGGCGCGTGGTGATGGCGAACAGCCGGTACCGGGAGCTCTATCCGCTGATCGGCGAGATGGTGGAGCCCGGGCTCGCCTTCCAGGACCTGGTCTGGGCCGGCGCCGCCCTGCACCAGTTCGGCGGCGACGCACCGGTCGAGACGGTGGTGCGGGAGAGAATGGAGCGCCTGGCCTATCCCCTGGCGCCCTTCGAGCAGACGCTCGGCGACGGCCGCATCCTGCTGGTGAGCGAGCGCCGTACCGCCCGCGGCAGCCTGGTGAGCGTAGCGACCGACATCACCGAGCTGAAGCGCACGCAGCACGCGCTGCAGAGCCGCCTCGCCGCGATGGAAGCCTCCATCGACGGGATCGCCTTCATCGACGTGAGCGACCGCCTGGTCTGGGCCAATCGCGCCTTCGCCGCGATCTTCGGATTTCCGGCCGAGGCGATCGTCGGCGACCGCTGGTCGTCCCTGTTCGACGACGCGGAGAATGCGCGCTTCGACGGCGAGATTCAGCCGCGGCTGCGCGCGGCCGGGCTCTGGCGCGGCGAGCGCAGGGCGCGCCGCCGCGACGGCACGGCGTTTCCGCTCGAGGTTTCGATGACGATCCTCGACGACGGCGGCATGATCTGCATCGCGCGCGATGCGACGGAGCAGCATCGCGCCGCCGCCGAGCGCCAGCAGCTGCAGGACCAGTTCTACCAGGCGCAGAAGATGGAGGCGCTCGGCCGGCTGTCCGGCGGCATCGCTCACGATTTCAACAATATCCTGGCCGCGATCATCGGCTACGCGTCGTTCCTGCTGGAGGATCTGGAGGAGTCGTCCGAGACCCAGGGCTTCGCCCGGCAGATCCTGGCTGCCGGCAACCGGGCCAAGGATCTGGTGCAGCAGATCCTCGCCTTCAGCCGCACGCATGATACCCGCCGCGACGCGATCGACCTCGCCGAGGTGGTCGACGAGACCTTGACCATGCTGTCGGCCACCATGCCGGCGACCGTGGCCTTCACGCAGTCGGTCGCACGATCCGGCGTGATCGTCGAGGCGGACGCGACCCAGATCGGCCAGGTGCTGATGAATCTCTGCGTGAACGCCCGCGACGCGCTGCCGGCCGACCGCGGATCCGTCACGGTCGAGCTGGCGGAGGTCGAGATCGACGGGGGCTGCGCGTCGGGGCTGGCCTCGAGCAATCCGCCTCCCGGCGAGCCGGTGCTGCGGCTGCTGAGCGACGAGGACGGCCGGCGGACGCGCATGTGGGTCGGCGTGCTCGCCGGCTCGGGCCGCTATGCCCGGCTCTCCGTCCGCGATACCGGCTCCGGCATGGGCCGGCCGGTGATGGAGCGCATGTTCGATCCGTTCTTCACCACCAAGTCGGTGGGCAAGGGCACCGGGCTCGGCCTCGCCGCCGTCCACGGCATCGTCGCCGCCCATGGCGGGGCGATCACCATCGAGAGCACGCTGGGCGAAGGCACCGCCTTCCAGGTGTTCCTGCCGATGGCGGAGACCCCCGCCCGAGTGTCCGGCCAGACGCTGGAGCCGGGCGCCCCGCAGGGGCGCGAGCTCGTCCTGCTGGTCGAGGACGAGGCCCATGTGGCGGCCATGACGGCGCGCGCCCTGGAGCGGCTCGGATACGAGGTGGCGAGCTGCGGCGATCCGCGCGATGCGCTGGCGACCTTCGAGGAGGATCCCGACGCCTGGGACATCGTGGTCACCGACCAGACCATGCCGGGCCTGACCGGGATCGAGCTCGGCCGGCGCATGCTGGAGCTTCGCCCCGGCCTGCCGGTCCTGCTCTGCACCGGATTCAGCGAAACGGTGACCGAAGAGACGGCCCGCGCGGCCGGCATGGCGGCGTTCCTCACCAAGCCGATCGACCCGGACAGGCTGGCGCGGACGGTCCGCGGCGTGCTCGACCGGTCCGCGGCGGAACGCAGCGGCCGCACCAAGACCCGGCAGCCGGAAACGGTCTGACTCCGACCGCCGCCCCCGCTTGACCTGACCGCGCGATCGGTCCACTCCTCGCAGCCCGGAACGGCCGGCGACTCGGGGGAGGGGCGATGAAAGGGCGGCGGCTGGTCGCGGTGCTGTGCCTGACCGAGGTGCTGGGCATGGCCGGCTTCGGCACCTTCGCCGCGCTGCTGCCGACCTTCCGGGCCGAGTGGGCGCTCAGCAACATCGCCGCCGGCTGGATCGAGGGCGCGTTCCAGGCGGGCTATCTGGCAGGCGTGCCGCTGCTGGTCGGATTGACCGACCGGGTGGACCCGCGCCGCATCTATCTCGCCGCCATGGCCGTATCGGCCGTGGCCTCGGTCGCCTTCGCCCTGCTGGCGACCGGGCTGTGGAGCGCCTGCCTGTTCCGTGCGCTGGCGGGCTTCGGGCTGGCCGGGACCTACATGCCGGGACTCCGGCTGCTGAGCGACCGGCTCGAGGGGCCGGGGCAGAGCCGCGCGGTCGCGTTCTACACCGCTTCCTTCAGCGTCGGGGTGAGCCTGTCGGTCCTGCTCGCCGGCACCCTGAACGAGGCGATGGGCTGGCGCGCCGCCTTCGGGCTGGCAGGGGCCTGCGCCGCGACCGCCCTCGTCATCGCGGCGGCGTCCCTCCGCCGAGCCAGGTCGGCGCCCTCGCCGGCGCAGTCTCCGGTCTCCGTGCTCGATTTCCGGCCGGTCCTCGCGAACCGCAAGGCGCTCGGCTACAGCCTCGGCTACGCCGCGCATATGTGGGAGCTGTTCGGGCTGCGCGCCTGGATCGTCGCCTTCCTGGTGTTCGCGATCGCTCGTACAGACGACGAGCTGCCTGCGGGCGTGTCGGCGACGGATGCGGCGGCGCTGATCCTCGTGCTCGCCCTGCCCGCCAGCCTGCTCGGCAACGAGGCGTCGCTGCGATTCGGGAGGCGCCGCACCCTCCTCGCCGTGATGAGCCTGTCGGCGGTTCTGGCCGGGCTGGTCGGCCTGTCCGCCGCCCTGCCCCCGCTCGCCATGCTCGCCGTCCTCGCCGTCTACGGCGCCGTGGTCGGGGCGGATTCGGCGTCGCTCACGGCGGGCGCCGTGGCGGCGGCACGGCCCGGCCAGCAGGGCCTCACCATGTCGTTCCACACGCTGATCGGATTTGCCGCTGCGGCCGTAAGTCCCCTCGCCTTCGGCGCGGTGCTCGATCTGGGCGGCGACGGCAGCATCGCCTCCTGGTGGCTCGCCTTCGCGGTGCTCGGCCTCGGCGTGGCGCTCGGGCCGCTCTGCCTGTGGCGGATGCGGGTCTAGGCGGCCTTGCGGATCAGGAAGCTCAGCACGCCGTCATCGCCTTCGCTCGCCTTGACGAGCTCGGCGCCGGTCGCCACGCAGAAATGGGCGAAGTCCTTGCGGGCGCCGGGATCGGTCGCCAGCACGCGCAGCAGGCCGCCCGGCGCCACGTCCTTCAGCGCCTTGCGCGCCTTCAGGACGGGCAGCGGGCATTTCAGTCCCTTAGTGTCGAGGAGCGTTTCGGTTTCGGCGGTCATGTGTCTCGTCCCGGAGGCCCGGATAGTAGCAACCTCGCCACCTCCGCGACAGCCCGCCTTGCCGCAGGCCGGCTTCGACAGCTAGTCTCCGCCGCCATGTCGGACGCGGCCCTCACCCTCCCGGAGCGTCGGCGCAGCCTGTTCGCGGTCATCGCCTCGATGACCGTGGTCAGCCTGATTTACGGCATGTCCGTGCCGCTGCTCGCCCTGGTGCTCGAGCAGCAGGGGGTGGGCAGCGCGATGATCGGCATCAACACCGCCGTGCAGCCCCTGGCGACCCTCGCCATCGCGCCGATCGCGCCGCGCATCATCCGCGCCCTCGGCCCGGCGCCGACCATGATCTACGCCACGTTCGGCTCGGCGGTGCTGTTCCTGCTGCTCGGGGCGTTCCCGGACGTCTGGGTGTGGTTTCCGCTGCGCTTCCTGCTCGGCGCCTTCGGCTGCTTCCTCTGGATCATCGGGGAAGCCTGGGTGAACCAGATCTCCACCGAGGACATGCGCGGCCGCATGGTCGGGCTCTACGTCGCGGCCGGCGCCGGCGGCACCGCGCTCGGTCCGCTGGTGCTCTCGCAGATCGGCAGCCAGGGCATGACGCCGTTCCTTGCCGCCGCCATCCTCGTCGTCCTGGCCGGCCTGCCGATCATGACCGCGACCAGGGTCGCGCCGCGGCTGGAGGGCCGCGCGTCGGCCCGGCTGTTCGCCTTCCTGATGCTGGCTCCTGTCGCCATGCTGCTCAACCTCGTGCACGGGGCGGCGATCGAGATCTTCCTCGCCTTCCTGCCGATCTACGGCGAGCGCATCGGCATCTCCGCCAATGCCGGGCTGCATCTGCAGACGGCGGCGCTGCTGGGCGGAATCGCGCTGCAGGTGCCGATCGGCTGGCTGGCCGATCGCATGGACCGGCTTCTCCTTCTCGGCCTGTCGGTCGCCTTCGTCGTCGCCGCGGTCGCCGCAATGCCGCTCTTGCTGCCCGTCGGCTACTGGAACATGGCCTTCATGTTCGTCTATGGCGGCGTGTTCAACTTCCTCTATGCGCTTGGCATCATCCTGCTCGGCGAGCGCTTCAAGGGCGTCGATCTGATCTTCGCCGGCACCGTGTTCAACGTGATGTGGAGCATGGGCGGCGTCGCCGGCCCGCCGCTCGGCGGGCTCGGCATGCAGCTATGGGATCCGCACGGCATGCTCGCCGTGCTGGCGCTGATCTGGCTTCTCTACCTGCCCGTGCCGATCGTCGGATATCTGAAGCGCCGCACCAGACCACGATGAGGGCGGCGCGGTTTACGAGGACAGTGTTGGTCGTGCCTGGGAGAGACCGGGCCGAGAGGACCCCAAGACTGTCCGGCGACATGCCGGAACGAGAGGATTGACGTGACGAAGACCGTCGGGATTTTCCCGCGCAAGGTGCGCGAGATCGAGAACCTGTTCATCACGCTGTCGGACGGGACCCGTCTGGCGGCGCGGATCTGGCTGCCGGAGGACGCGGAGCAGGATCCCGTCCCGGCCATCCTGGAATTCCTGCCCTATCGCAAGCGCGATGGGACGGCGCCGCGCGACGCGCTGACGCATCCCTGGTTCGCCGGCCACGGCTATGCCGGAATCCGCGTCGACATGCGCGGGTCCGGCGAGTCGGACGGCATCCTCGAGGACGAGTATCTGAAGCAGGAGCAGGACGACTGCCTCGAGGTGCTGCGCTGGATCGCGGCGCAGCCCTGGTGCACCGGCAAGGTCGGGATGATGGGCATCTCCTGGGGCGGCTTCAACGGGCTGCAGGTCGCCGCGCGCCGTCCGCCCGAGCTCAAGGCCGTCATCACCCTGGCCTCGACCGACGACCGCTATGCCGACGACGTGCACTACATGGGCGGCTGCCTGATCAACGACAACATGGCCTGGGGCTCCGCCATGTTCTCCTACATGTCGCATCCGCCCGATCCGGCCCTGGTGGGCGAGCGGTGGCGCGACATGTGGCTCGAGCGGCTGGAGAAGGAGCCGCTCGTCCTCGACACCTGGACGCGCCACCAGCGCCGCGACGCGTACTGGAAGCACGGCTCGGTTTGCGAGGACTATGGCGCGATCGAGGCGGCGGTCTATGCGGTCGGCGGATGGGCGGACGCCTACACGAATGCGGTGCCGCGGCTCCTCGCCGGCCTCAAATGTCCGAAGAAGGGGCTGATCGGCCCCTGGGCGCACAAGTACCCCCATTTCGCCAAACCGGGCCCGACGATCGGCTTCCTGCAGGAAGCCCTGCGCTGGTGGGACCAGTGGTTGAAGGGCGTCGACACAGGCATCATGAATGAGCCGCAGTACCGGGTATGGATGCAGGACTGGGTGCCGCCGGCGCCGTTCTACACCGAGCGGCCGGGGCGCTGGGTCGCCGAGCCGTCCTGGCCGAGCCCGAACATCTCGTCCCGCCGGTTCGGCTTCGCCGGCGACGGCCGCCTCTCCGAGACGGCCGGGACGGACGGGGCGCTGCCCGTCCGCTCGCCGCTCAGCACCGGGCACGGCTCCGGCAAGTGGTGCCCCTACGGCCTGGTCGCCGACCAGGCGACGGACCAGCGCGAGGACGACGGCAAGTCGGTGGTGTTCGACAGCGCGCCGCTCGGCGAGCGGGTCGAGATGCTCGGCGCCGCCGTGGTGACGCTCGAGGTCTCGGCGGACAGGCCCAACGCCTTCGTCTGCGTCCGGCTGAACGACGTGGCGCCAGACGGCACCTCGCTGCGCGTCAGCTACGGCCTGCTGAACCTCACCCACCGCGACGGCCACGAGCATCCGGCCCCGCTGGAGCCGAACCGCCGCTACCAGGTCAGGGTCAGGCTCAACGACATCGCCCACGCATTTCCGGCCGGCCATCGCATCCGGATCGCGGTGTCGAACGCCTATTGGCCGATCGCCTGGCCGTCGCCGGAGCCGGTCACGGTGACCCTCCACACCGGCGGCTGCGGCCTCGAGCTCCCGGTGCGCGCGCCGCGTCCGCAGGACGACGACACGCTCCCCGCCCTGCCGCCCGCGGAAGCGGCGCCGCCGGAGCCGATGACGGAGCTGCGTCCGGCGGGCGACCGCCGGCACTGGTGCCGCGACCTCACGACCGGCGAGACCGTGTTCACGGTGGAGATCGACGACGGGCTGACCCGGTTCGACACGCATGGGCTGGAGGTCGGCGGCGACCGGCTGGCGGTCTACCGCGTCAGCGAGACCGACCCGAACGCGTCGAGCATCGACATCAGCTTCCGGCTGGAGGTCGGCCGCGGTGCGTGGCGGGTGCGAACACGGACCCGGGTCGTGATGCGCTCCACCCCGACCGAGTTCCTGTACGACGCGACGCTGGACGCCTGGGAGGGCGAGGTCCGGGTCTGCGCCCGCAACTGGTCGACCCGGATTCCCCGCGACCTCGTCTGAGGGGGGAGCCGGGCGGGCGACCGCAACGGTTGGCAAGCGGCCGCGGTTACGCTTTCATGACCGCGGCCGCCGTCTCGGGTGCCGGCCCGGGGAGACGATGACGACGATGCGTCCACTGCGATGCTGATCTACCTGATCCAGCGGCTCGGCCTGGCCGTGCTGATCTGCATCGTCGCCATGACGATCCTGTTCAGCTTCGTCTATCTGATACCGGGCGATCCGGCGACGATGGCGCTCGGGCCCCGGGCCACGCCGGCGATGAAGGAAAACCTCCGCGTCGAGATGATGCTGGACCGGCCGGTGCCGGTGCAGCTGGCCACGTTCTTCGGCCGCGTCGTCACCGGCGATCTCGGCACCGATGTCTGGACCAAGCGGCCCGTCAGCCAGATCGTCCTGGAGGCGCTGCCCTATACCATCGTGCTGGCGGTGACCGGCCTCGGCTGGGCGATCCTGCTCGGCGTGCCGCTCGGCTGCTATTCGGCGGTGCGCCGCAACAGCCTGATCGACAAGCTCACAGGTATCCTGTCGGTGAGCGCGATCGCCATGCCGTCCTTCGTGGTCTCCATCTACGGCCTGCTGATCTTCGCGGTCGCGCTGCAGTGGCTGCCGGCGATCGGCGCCGGCGCGAAGGGCGACATCGGCAGCCAGATCCTGCATCTGATCCTCCCGGCTTTCGCCATCGGGCTGGGCTGGGTGGGCTATCTGGCGCGGCTGGTGCGCGCCTCGATGCTGGAGGTGATGAACGAGAACCACGTGCGCACGGCGCGCGCCTTCGGCCTGCCGGAGCGCACGATCGTCTTCCGCTACGCGCTGCGGCTCGCCGTGCTGCCGACCATCACGCTGCTCGGCATCGCCTTCGGCAGCCTGCTGTCGGGCGCCGTGTTCGCCGAGATCGTGTTCACCCGGCCCGGCCTCGGCCGGCTGGTGTACGATTCCGTCACCAATCGCAACTTCCCGGTCGTCCAGGGCGCCGTGCTCACCACCGTGTTCCTGTTCGTGCTCTGCACGCTGCTGGCCGACCTGATCGTCGCCTGGCTCGATCCTCGTGTCCGCTCCAGCCTCTGACCTCGCCACGGCGGCGCGCCCGATCCGGCCGGCCCGCACCGGCCTCCTCGGGCTGGTGAGCCGCATCGCCGCCGAGCCCATGGGGCTGTTCGGCCTCGGCCTGGTGCTGCTGCTCATCCTCACGGGCATCTTCGCCGACTGGCTGGTGCCCTACGATCCGATCAAGATGAACATGCAGGAGAGGCTGCTCGGCCCGAGCTGGGCCCATCCGCTCGGCACCGACAATATCGGGCGGGACACCTTCTCCCGCGTCGTCAAGGGCAGCCAGATCGCGCTCACCGTCGCGGCGGCGACGACCCTCCTCGCCATGGCCGGCGGCCTGACCCTGGGGCTGCTCGCCGGGTACGGGCCGCGCTGGCTCGACAACTTCCTGCTGCTGATCTTCGACTCCGTCTATTCCTTCCCCAGCATCATGCTGCAGCTGGCGGTGATCACGCTGCTCGGCCCGAGCCTCAGCACCGTGGTCCTGGTGATCGTCATCACCACGACTCCCGCCTATGCCCGGCTGGTGCGCACCTCGACCCTCAGCATCAAGACCTCGGAGTTCATCCTGGCCGAGCGCTCCATGGGCGCCAGCCTTCCGCGCATCATGTTCCGGCATCTGCTGCCGAACGTGGTCGGGCCGCTTTTCATCATCGCCAGCATGGACGTGCCGGTGGTGATCGCGATCGAGGCGGGGCTGTCCTTCCTGGGCCTCGGCGTCCGGCCGCCGGCGCCGAGCTGGGGCAACATCCTGAACGACGGCTTCTCCTTCATCCGGGTGACGCCGTGGATCGTGATCGGGGGCGGCATCCCGCTCGTCCTCGCGACGCTCGGCTTCACCTTCCTGGGCGAGGCGCTGCGCGACCAGCTCGATCCCAAGCTGCGGAAGGACCGGTGATGACGGACTCGGTCCTTTCCGTCCGCAATCTCTCGGTCGAGTTCATGACCCGGCGCGGCCGCGCCCAGGCGCTGCGTAACGTCAGCCTCGAGGTGCCGCGCGGCAGCGTCGTCGGCGTCGTCGGCGAGAGCGGCTCGGGCAAGACGACCCTGATCTCCGCCGCCATGCGGCTGCTGCCGCAGAACGCCGTGGTGCCGAACGGAGAAGTGCTGCTCGACGGCCAGGATCTGCTGAAGATGCGGGAGGCGGAGCTGCGTTCCTTGCGCGGCCGCAAGATGTCGATCGTCTTCCAGGACCCGATGACGGCGCTCAACCCCGTGCTCTCGATCGGGCAGCAGATGATCGACATCCAGTACCGGGAGAGGATCCCGGCGGCGGAGAAGCGGGCGCGCGCGGCGGAGATGCTGCGCCGCGTCGGCATTCCCGATCCCGCGCAGCGTCTCGGCAACTACCCGTTCGAGTTCAGCGGCGGCATGCGCCAGCGCATCGCCATCGCCATGGCGCTCATCGGCAACCCCGACCTGCTGATCGCGGACGAGCCGACCACCGCCCTCGACGTCACCATGGAGGCGCAGATCATCCATCTGCTGCGCGAGCTGCAGCGGGAGTTCGGCGCCTCCATCCTGTTCATCTCGCATCATCTCGGGCTGATCGCCGAGCTGTGCGACTACGTGACGATCCTCTATGCCGGCCAGGTGGTCGAGCAGGGCAGCGTGCGCGACATCTTCCACCGCCCGCAGCATCCCTATACGCAGGCGCTGCTGACCTGCGACCCGGCGCGCATCAAGGAGGCGAGCCGCGAGCTGCCGACGATCCGCGGCGACGTGCCGGACCTGGTCGAGCTGCCGCCGGGCTGCGTGTTCGAGCCGCGCTGCCCCAAGGCCTTCGCCGCCTGCCGCCTGCAGGCGCCGGCCCGGCTGCCGGTCGCCGAGGGTCATTCGGCGAGCTGCCATCTGGTCGCCGCCGACCGCAAGGTCGCCGCCGATGCCTGAGCTTCTCGAGGTCGAAAACCTGCGCGTCCGCTATCGCACGATGGGCGCGCTGAAGGCGAAGCTCGCCGGCGTGTCGGACCCGTTCCTCGATGCCGTGTTCGACGTCTCGTTCACGCTGCAGGCGGGCAGGACGCTGGCGCTGGTCGGCGAGAGCGGCTCGGGCAAGACGACGCTCGGCCGCGCCATCCTCGGCCTGGTGCCGGTCCATGGCGGCACCATCCGCTTCAACGGCAAGGCGACCCAGGGGACGAGCGACAAGGCCTTCCAGCCGCTGCGGCGGCAGATCGCCATGATGTTCCAGGATCCGGTCGCCTCGCTGTCGCCACGCCTCACGGTGAAGTCGCTGATCACCGAGCCGTTCCTGATCCACGGCCTCACCGGCCGCAACCTCGATGACGAGGCGAGGCGCCTGCTCGACATGGTGGGACTGCCGGCGAGCTTCGTCGCGCGCTACCCGCACGAGCTGTCGGGCGGCCAGGCGCGCCGGGTGGGCGTGGCGCGCGCCCTCGCCCTCGCGCCGAAGCTCATCATCGCCGACGAGCCCACCGCCGGGCTCGACGTCTCGGTCCAGGGCGAGATCCTCAACCTCATGAACCGGCTCCAGAAGGAGCTCGGCCTCGCCTATCTCATCATCACGCATAATCTCGCCGTGGTGCGCCACATCAGCGACGAGATGGCGATCATGTATATGGGCCGCTTCGTGGAGCGCGGACCCACCGCCCGGATCTTCGCGGCGCCCTCGCATCCCTATACCCACGGGCTGCTCGCCGCCGAGCCGCATCCCGACCCGGACCGACGCCGCCAGTCGGTCGAGCTGAAGGGCGAGGTGCCGAGCCTCGCCCGCCGCCCGTCGGGCTGCGAATTCCATACGCGCTGCCCGATCGCGCGCGACAACTGCCGGATCGAGGCGCCGGTGCCGCACGACATGGGACCCGGCCACCGGGTGCTGTGCCACTACCCGCTCGCCGGCGATCAGGCGAGAGTGGCGTAGGCCACGGCCAGCGCCTCCCTGGCCTGCAGAATAGCCCAAGTCTCTTGATCACCGAGGATGGAAGCGCTATATTACCCGGTGATATAGTCCACGAATGTGGATTCTCAAGACCAGGAGCTTCGACCGATGGGCGCGGCGGGAGGGCCTGTCCGATCGAAGGCTTCATTCCGCTGTAATGGAGGCCGATGGCGGGCTAATCGACGCATCCCTTGGCGGTCACCTGATTAAGAAGAGGATTGCAGCCGCCGGCCGCGGCAAGAGCGGCTCTTACCGCACGGTGATCGCGTACCGAGCCGGCGATCGCGCTATCTTCATCGTCGGCTTTTCCAAGTCCGAAAGATCGAATGTCAGCGCGCGCGAACTGGAGAGCTTGAAAAGGCTGGCGAAGTTCTATTTCGATTTCGATGACCTGGCTTTGCGCCATGCCATGACGGCAGGAGCACTGATCGAGGTGAAGACAAATGAGTAAGATTCTTGATGCTGTTCATGATGCCGCTCGCGACCTGCACAAAGCGGGGCTGGTGGACGACGTCACAATGCGCGAGTTCGACGCGCTGTGCATTCCGCGCGTGAAGACGTATTCGGCAAAGGACATCCGCCGCATTCGGCAGCGGAGCCGGGTGAGTCAAGCCGTATTCGCTGCGGTGATGAACGTGGGCAAGTCCACGATCCAGCAGTGGGAGCAGGGTGTGAAGAAGCCACAGGGCGCGTCGCTCAAGCTCCTCAGCATTGTCGACCGCAAAGGGCTGGACGCATTGATGTAAAATCGGACTATCGTGTCTCTGGGACTCCGCGAGGCCACTCTTCAGGCCAACGTCGCGGAGCCTGCGGCGGAGGCCGTGTTCTCCATCTCCAACGTCACGTCATACGCATCGAGTGGCAGCGGCTCAGCACCGGTGATCAGCAGATCGTCGCGGGCGGCGGCGAGAGACGGGGCTGCCAGGGCATGTTTCAAGCCGCTGCGCAGCCGCTCTATCAGCTGGTCGTCGGCTTCTCCGGCCGTGACGTAAGGCAGGCTGGGCGCGGCGGGCGTCTCGCACAGGACGCGCGTGCCGGCGAGCGCCGCCGGGGCGTGGCGCGCCAGCAGCGCATGGGTCACGCAGTCGACGGCGCAGATCTCCGCGGCGCCCGAACGGACGGCGGCGATGCTGGCGCGATGGCTGCCGGTGCGGATGGCCTCACCGAAGAACCGGTCGCCGCGGGCGAGCAGTGCCGCCATCGCGCGCAGCACGTTGTAGCCCGACTGAGAATCCACGCTGTTGAAGGCGCAGCGCGCACCGCGCAGGCCCTCGAGAGTCCCGGCCCGGCTGTCCTCCGCAACGATCAGCAGACTCCGATAGCTCGGGCCGGCGCAGCCCGGCGCGTCGTAACAGGGCGTCGCGACCAGCCGCACCTTTCCGGAAAGCGCGTGGGTCAGCGGATAGCCGCAGGTCTGGCTGAACAGCAGATCCGGATGCAGCCAATGCTCCGGCAACGGCGGGCATGCGGTCAGCCGGTCCGGCACCTCCGCAATGCCCTCGGTGCGAAACGCCCGGGCCAAGCCGTCCCACCAGGCGGCGGTCGCCGCCGCCAGCTCCGGCAGGTCGTACATCGGCAGGCTGGCGCGCATCACCCTTGTCGCGCGGCGAGCATGCTGCCGGGCAACTGCTCCAGCCCGTCGGTGATCTCGTAGTAATCCGCGCGATCGGCGGTGAAGATGTGCCGCACGGTCGCAAGCCCCGTCGGCTGGTCGAGCGAGCCGGCGGCGATGGCGAGGAAGCCGCGCCCGTCCTTGTCCCAGAACAGGGACGAGCCGCACAGCGCGCAGAAGCCGCGTCGCGCCCGATCGGACGAGCGGTACCAGCGCAGGTTTCCGCCGTCGCGCATCGTCACGTCGTCCCAGCTCGCTCCGGTATAGGCGCCGTGATGGCCGTGGAACCGGCGGCATTGCCCGCAATGGCAGTTGACGACCGGGCGCAGCGCCCCCCGTACCTCGTAGCGCACGGCGCCGCACAGGCAGCCGCCGCCGTGACGCTCCGCCCCGCCGCCCGGCTCGCTCTCCTTCGTCATACCCGCCTCCTCTCCGCTTCACCGCCGCCGAGCTCCGCCATGAGCCGCCGGAGAAACCCGGTCGTCTCGTGCGGCTGGATCACCGCGGCGCGGATCAGGTCGTCGAAATGCCCGGTGAAGATACGGATATGCTCCGTGCTGTTGAACACGAGAAACATGTGGCCGACATAGATCGCCGCACGGCGCGGACCGAAGATGGTGATCGGCACCGAATAGCGGCTCGTGCTGCTGTAGAAAAACCAGCGGAATGCCGGGTAGAGCTCGTCCGTCAGCGCGATCATGTGCTCGAGCTGGCGCCGCCTGGCCGCAACGGGAAAGTCGCGCCACATCCCCTCGCCCCGCGCGAAGCTCTCGATCGCCTGGCGCGAGCTGCAGACCTCCATGTCCCCTTCGGGGCGGCGCACGTTCTCGAGCCGCGCCACGGCCGCCTCGATCCGCGATTCCGGAACCGGCTGGTCGTAGTCGCGATACTCGTACCGGATGAGCTCCTCGGTCTTCAGCAGATCGGGCAGCGTCGCCGGCACGTAGCGGATCTTGTAGCCGGCAGCTTCGGCATGCCAGCGGGTGAGGCGCTCGTCCGCCGGCGAATGCGCCCCCGGCGCGATCTCCAGCGGCTGGCTGATGATGTCGGCGGCGAGCGCGCCTTCCTGGGACAGCCCCAGAAGCCAGTCCACGCTCACCTGCTGGGTGGCGGCGATCGCCGCCAGGGTCTCGGCGCGGGGCAGTCGGTCGTTCGCGGGCGACAGGATCTGCGCGAGAGTCGAGCGGTCGACGCCGATGCGCGCGGCGAAGGCCGACCGGCCGAGTCCCGACCGTTCGATCACCTCCTCCAGCCGCCGCCGGAAGGTGGACACGGTCTCGCGGCGGTCCGTCCGGACCGGCTGCCGACGGTCGACCGGGGCGATGCCGGCTTCCCTTCCGCCCATCATGAAATCATTCTCCACGTATGGTGTGGAAAGTCAACGAAAGTAAGGTTTCGTGATAATTCGTTACGGGTTGTGCGCATTCCCGCATTGCCAGCTGTGCAGATCCCGCCCGATAAATGTCACATGGCGGCGGCTATGCAGATCAGCGGCGTGCGCAGGCGAGCTCGGGGGGCGGTCGAGTGGCCGACCCTAGGCATCGCCGCGGGGCTGTACGGCGCCTTCGGCCTGCTCACCAGGAACCATGCGACGCTTCCCTGGTGGGTGGTGATGCCGATCGGCGCCTATCTCGTCTGCCTGCACGGCTCGCTGCAGCACGAGGTGGTGCACGGCCATCCGACCCGCTGGGGCTGGGGCAATGCCGTCGTGGTGTTCCCGTCCCTCTGGCTCTGGCTGCCGCACAGCCTCTACCGGAACTCGCATCTGGCGCATCACCGCGACGAGCGTCTGACGGATCCGCTGCAGGATCCGGAGTCGAGCTACGTGACGGCCGAGCGATGGGCTGCCATGGGCCCGCTCCATCGCGCGGTGCGGCGGGCGATGATGACGGTGGCCGGCCGTCTCCTGCTCGGCCCAGCCTATTTCGTGGGGCAGAAGGCCCTCCGCGTCCTTCGGGCGATATGGAGCGGCGACCGGGCGTATCTCGCCCACTGGCCGCTTCACCTCCTCTCCGTCGCCCTCGTGCTGGGCTGGGTCGTCGGCGTCTGCGGCATCCCGTTCGGCGAGTATGTGCTGCTTTTCGCCTATCCGGGGCTGTCGCTCACCCTGCTGCGGTCCTTCGCAGAGCATCGCGCGGCGGACTCCCCCGGCCACCGCACGGCGGTCGTGGAAAGCGGTCCGGTCTTCGCGCTGATGTTCCTCAACAACAATCTCCACGTGCTGCATCACGTGCAGCCGGGCATCCCGTGGTACGCCCTTCCCGGCGTCTACCGGCAGAACCGGGACCGGCTGCTCGCCGGGAACGGCGGGTACTTCTTCCGCGGCTATCGCGAGATCTTCCGGCGCTTCCTGCTGCGGCCGCGCGGCTCGCCGGTCCATCCGCTCGCCGGCAGCCCCGGCTGAGGGAACGGACTCTCCCGCCTACTCTGCGGCCTGCCTCGGCAGCCCGGCCAGCTCGCGCAACGTGGCTTCGTCCAGCGTCTCCCGCTCCAGCAACAGCTTCGCGCTCCGGTCCAGCACGTCGCGCCGCGACCTGAGGATCCCGACGGCGCGCTCGAATGCCGCGTCCACGATCTCGCGCACCGCGTTGTCGATCTCGCGCGCCGTCTCCTCGGAGTAGCTGCGCTCCCCCGGCATGGGCAGCCCCGGCGTGTTGCCGAGGAAACCCTGCCGCTCCTGCTCGTAGCTCACATTGCCCAGCGACTTCACCATGCCGAAACGGGTCACCATGGCGCGCGCGATGTCGGTGACCTTGACGAGATCGTCGGCCGCGCCGGTGGACAGGTGGTCGAACACCACGACCTCGGCGGCGCGCCCGCCGAGAAGCACGGCCATCTTGTTCTCCAGTTCCTCGCGCGTCATCAGGAAGCGGTCCTCGGTCGGCCGCTGGATGGTGTAGCCGAGCGCGCCCACGCCGCGCGGAATGATCGAGACCTTATGGACGGTGTCGACCCCGGGCAGCGACATGGCGATCAGCGCATGCCCCATCTCGTGATAGGCGACGACCTCGCGCTCCTTGGGGTTGAGCAGCCGGTTGCGCTTCTCGAGACCGGCCACGATGCGCTCGATCGCCGCCGTGAAATCCGCCATGCCTACGAACTCGGCGCCGCGGCGCGCGGCGAGCAGCGCCGCCTCGTTCACCAGGTTGGCGAGGTCGGCGCCGGTGAATCCCGGCGTGAGGGCGGCGATCTGCTCGGGATCGACATCGGTCGCGAGCTTCGCCTTCTTCAGATGCACCCTGAGGATCTGCACGCGTCCCACCCGGTCGGGACGGTCCACCAGCACCTGCCGGTCGAAGCGTCCGGCGCGCAGCAAGGCGGGGTCGAGGATCTCCGGACGGTTGGTCGCGGCCAGCAGCACCAGCCCCTTGGTCGGATCGAAGCCGTCGAGCTCGGAGAGGAGCTGGTTCAGCGTCTGCTCCTTCTCGTCATGGCCGCCGCCGAAGGGATAGGAGGCGCGGGCGCGGCCGAGCGCGTCGAGCTCGTCGATGAAGATGATGGCCGGCGCCTTCTGCCGCGCCTGCTCGAACAGGTCGCGCACCCGCGCGGCGCCGACGCCGACGAACATCTCGACGAACTCGGAGCCGTTGATCGAGAAGAAGGGCACGCCCGCCTCCCCGGCCACGGCGCGGGCGAGCAGCGTCTTGCCGGTGCCGGGCGGGCCGACGAGCAGCACGCCTTTCGGCATGCGCGCGCCGAGACGCCCGTACTTCTCCGGATCCTCGAGGAAGCTCACGATCTCCTGCAGCTCGGCCTTGGCCTCGTCCACGCCGGCGACGTCCTCGAAGGTGACCTTCGTGTCCGTCTCCACGTACACCTTGGCCTTGCTCTTGCCGACGGTCATGAACCCGCCGCCGAATCCCGATCGCTCGGCGAGCTTCCGGAAAACGAACATCCACAGCCCGAAGAACAGAACGACGGGCACGACCCACGACAGAAGATCGCGCAGGAACGTGCTCTCCTGCGCGCCGGCATAGGTGACGCCGTACTGCTCGAGCTGCCCGGCGAGCTCCGGCTCCACCCGGTTGGTGACGAAACGCTGCTCGCCCTCCCCGCCCGACGGCTTCAGCACGCCCTGGATCTGATTGGGCGTGACGACGACCTCGGAGACCCGGCCGTCCTTCAGATGCGCCTCGAACTCGCTGTACGGGATGCTGCGGACCTGTTGCGACTGGATGAACAGGTCCTGCAGCAGGATCACGCCGAGGATCGCCGCGACCACGTACCAGAGATTGAACTGGACCTTCTTGTCCATGATCTCCTCGTCGATGCAAAGACTTTGTCGCCGAGCCGAGCGACCGCCGCCTTGCGTCAGATCAACTTCCCCGCCACGCTATCGCACCGGCCAGAAAAGCGCGATGAGGGGGGTGCCCACCAGCACGACCAGGACGGAGACCGGAAGCCCGAGCCGCCAGTAATCGGCGAAACGGTAGCCGCCCGGGCCCATCACCAGCGTGTTCGACTGGTGGCCGATCGGCGTGAGGAAATCGCTCGACGCGCCCACCGCCACCGCCATGAGGAACGCATCGACGTTGAGGTCGAGGCGGGCGGCGAGGCTCGCCGCGATCGGCCCCATCAGCAGCACCGTCGCGGCGTTGTTGAGGACCGGCGTCACCAGCATGGTCGCGACCATCACCAATCCGATCAGCAGCATCGGCGCCAGGGAGGAGCCGGCGATCGCGATCCAGCCGGCGATGAGCTCCGTCCCGCCGGTCGTCTGCAGCGCCCTGGTGACCGGGATCATGGCGCCCAGCAGCACGATCACCGGCCAGTCGATCGCCTCGTAGAGCTCGGACAGCGGCATCAGCCGCAGCACGGCGATCGCCAGCACGGCGGCGACGAAGGTGATCGCAGCGGGCAGCAGGCCGAGCGCCGTGACGATGACCGCCAGCCCGAGCAGCACGGTCGGCATGAAGATCCGGGCCGGCGCGCCGAGGCGCAGCTTGCGGTCGGCGAGCGGCAGGCAGCCCAGCTCGGAGAGCATCTCCGGGAGCCGCTCCAGCGTGCCCTGAAGCACCACGACGTCGCCGCCGGCGATCCGCACCCGGCTCAGCCGCTCGCGGATCGCGCGCCCATGCCGCCGGATCGCCAGCAGGTTGACGCCGTACCGGCCGCGCAGGCCGAGCGCTGCCGGCGACCGGCCGATCAGGCGGGAATCCGGCATGACCACGGCCTCGATCACGCCCACGTCGTCGGAGCGCAAGGCTTCCGGCGGGATCTTCTCGCTGCCGACCAGCGTCACCTTGGCGGAGTCGATGAGCTTCTTGAGCACGGTGGAGTCGGTCTCGACCATCAGGATGTCGCCGGCACGCAGCACCATGCGGCTGGACGGGACGAGCCGGCGCGTCTCCTCGTGAATGACGGCGACGACCGTGACGTCGCCTTCGCCGATCGCTTCGAGATCGGCCACGGTCTTGCCGACCAGCGGCGTGTCGGCGGGGATGCGGATCTCGGTGACGTAGTCCTCGATCTTGAAGGTCTCCTCGGGCGATGTCGTGCCGCGCCGCCCGCGCGGGATGAGACGCCAGCCGAAGGAGAGGAAGAGCACGCCGACCACCGCGATCCCCAACCCGACCGGCGCGAAGTCGAACATCCGGTAGGGCTCGCCGAGCACGTCCCGCCGCACCTCCGAGATGAGGATGTTGGGCGGCGTGCCGATCAGCGTGATCAGGCCGCCCAGCAGCGAGCCGAAGGCGATCGGCATGAGAAGCTCGGAGGGCGAGCGCCCGGCCTTGCGCGCCGACTGGATCGCCATGGGCAGGAAGAGCGCCAGCGCGCCCACATTGTTGATGAAGGCCGACAGCGCCGTCACCAGCGAGACGAACACCGCGACCTGCAGGCCGGGGCGCTCGATGATCGGGCCGAGCCAGCGCAGCACCATCTCGAACATGCCGGAGTTGCGGATCGCGCTGCTGATCACGAGGACGGCCGCGACGGTGATGACGGCCGGGTCGGCGAAGCCCAGGAAGGCGTCCTCGCTCGGCACCACTCCGGTGACGACCGCCGCCAGCAGGGCGCCCACGGCCACCAGGTCGTAGCGCCACCGTTCCCAGACGAAGAGGATCAGTGCACAGGTCAGGATGGTTGCGACGATCGCCAGCTCGAGGTTCACGGGAGCCCCCCACCCGATGCGCGGCCCGCCCGGGCGGCGCCCGGAGATGCGGTCCGATCAGGCAAGGACGAGGGAAACGCCGGAAAGTTCCGGTCCGGCGGGATGGAGACGGGGCGGGCAGCGCGTCAGGCGGCGAGCGAGCCGCCTTCCCGCTTGCGGCGGGCCACGAAGTCCCGGAGCGCCTCGTCGATGGCGGGGTCCAGCGGCGGCGGCTCGAAATCGGCCAGGAGCCGCTTCCAGATCGCGTTCGCCCGCTGGGCGGTGTCGAGCGCGCCGGCCTCGCGCCAGGTCTCGAAGTTGCGCCAGTCGGACAGCATCGGCGCGTAGAATGCGGTCTCGTAGCGCGCCAGCGTATGGGCCGCCCCGAAGAAATGTCCGCCGGGCCCGACCTCGGCGATGGCGTCGAGGGCGAGCGTGTCGTCGTTCACCTCGATGGGCTGCAGGAACTCCGCCATCATCTGCAGCATCTCGGCATCGACGATGAGCTTCTCGAAGGAGGCGACGAGCCCGCCCTCCATCCAGCCCGCGCCGTGCATGACCATGCTGGCGTGACCCATCACCGCGCCCCAGAGCGACATCTGGGACTCGTAGGCGGCCTGGGCGTCGACCGCGTTCGCCGCGCAGGCGTTCGAGGACCGGTACGGAAGAGCGTACCGCCTGGCGAGCTGACCGCCGGCCAGCGCCGCACGCGTGTACTCGGGCGTGCCGAAGGCCGGAGCGCCGGTCTTCATGTCCACGTTGGAGGTGAAGCCGCCATAGATCGCCGGCGCGCCCGGCGCCACCATCTGGATGAAGGCGATGCCGGCGAGCGCCTCGGCGTTCTGCTGGGCAAGCGCCCCGGCGATCGTCGCCGGCGACATGGCGCCCGACAGGGTGAACGGCGTGAGCACCACGGGCTGCCCATGGCGCGCCATCTCCATGAGTCCCTGCAGCATCGGCGCATCGAGCCGCAGCGGCGAGTTGGAGTTGACGACCGAGAACAGGCTCGGCTCGGCCGCGAGCCGCGCCCGGTCGATGCCGCGGGCGATGCAGATCATCTCGATGGCGTCGGCGATGCGCTCGCGCCCCAGCGAGTACGGATGCCAGATCCGGTCGGTGAGCGTGATCGCCGCGTAATGCGCATCGAGATGACGGGTGGCGGCCGGCAGGTCCGCGGGCTCCACCGGATAGCCGGCGACGAACTGCACGATGTTCAGGCTCTGGGTCAGCCGCAGCAGGTCGCAGTAATCGTCGAAGCTGCCGGGACGCCGTCCGCGGTCCAGGTCGGAGACGTTGGGCGCGCTCGCGACCGACCCGAAATTGATGTGATCGCCGCCGAAGGTCAGGTTGCGCTCGGGGTTGCGCGCGTGCAGCGTCACCTCCGGCGGTGCCTTGGCCACCTGCTCCAGCACCAGCCCGCGATCGAGCCGGACGCGCCTGCTGCCGGGGAGAATCTCCGCGCCCGCCCGCTTCAAGATCGCGAGCGCCTCGTCGTCCAGGAACTCGATCCCCAGCTCCTCCAGAATGCGCAGCGACGCGTCGTGGATCGCCTCGATCTGGTCGGCGCTCATCACCTCGAGCGGGCGATAGGGATTGCGCAGCCGGCGCCAGGGCAGCTGCTTGAGGCCCGAGCCGCCGCGACGCTCGCGCCGGCGGGTGGTGTCACGCGACATGCGACTCTCCGACGGATCCGGCGGCGGCGCGCCGCTCGAGGCAGGCCGGCCGACGACCGGGTCCAGTCTATACATGCCCCGCTACCGCCTGTATATACGACGGCACAGTCCAAATCGCGCCCCGCCCCGGGGCGGCATTCTCCCGGACCCATGATCGCGGACAGCCTCATCCTGACCGGCTCGGATCTGACGCCCGAGGCCGTGGTCGCCGTCGCGCGCGATCGCCGCAAGGTCGGGCTGGCCGACTCCGCCCGTTCGGCAATGGCGGCGGCACGTGCCGTGGTCGAGCGCTACCTCGCCGAGGACCGGCCGGCCTACGGCCTCACCACCGGGCTCGGGCCGCGCGTCGTCGAGCGGGTGCCGCACGAGGAGCTCGCCGCATTCTCGCGCATCACCGTGCTCGGCCGCGCGCAGGCGGTCGGCGCGCCTTTGCCGGCGGAGGCGGTTCGCGCCGCCATGCTGGTGCGGGCGAACGGGCTCGCCCGCGGTGGCGCGGGGGCGCAGCCCGCCGTCGCCGAGGCGCTGGTCGCGGCGCTCAACGCCGGCGTCCATCCCGCCGTGCCCTCGATCGCATCGGTCGGCGCCTCCGACCTGTGCCTGATGGCCCATATCGGCCTGGGGCTCATCGGCGAGGGAGACGCGGAGCACGAGGGCGTCCGCCGTCCGGCCGCCGCCGCGCTCGCCCGCGCCGGGCTAGCGCCGCTCGAGCTCGGACCGAAGGACGGGCTCGCCATCTGCAGCGCCAACGCCGTCTCCGCGGGACAGGCTGCGCTGGTGCTCCACGATGCCGGGCGGCTGCTCGCCCAGGCCGATCTGGCGGCGGCGCTCAGCATGGAGGGATTCCGCGCCAATCTCTCGCCGCTCGACCCGCGCGTCGCCGCCGCGCGACCGGCGCCGGGACAGGCGGAGTCCGCCGGCCGGCTGCGCAAGTTTCTGTCGGGCGGCGCGCTGACCGAACCCGGCGCGGCCCGGCGGGTCCAGGATCCGCTCTCGTTCCGCTGCGTGAGCCAGGTGCATGGCAGCCTGGCCGCCGCCCTGGCTTTCGCGGCACCGGCGGTCGCCGCCGAGCTGAACGGCGCCGGCGACAATCCGCTGGTCCTCCCCGACACCGGCGAGATGCTGTCGACCGGCAATTTCCATACGCCGGCCCTGGCCCTCGCCTTCGACGCGTTAGGCCTCGCCCTCTCGCAGGTCGCGAACCTCGCGGTCAACCGCATGGAGCGGCTCCTGACCGAGCGGCTCAGCGCGCTGCCGACCGGCCTCACCCGCCGCAACATGACCCGCGTGGGGATGGGCGCCGCAACGAAGGCGATGGAAGCGCTCGCGGCGGAGATCCGGCATCTCGCCAATCCTGTCTCGGTCGACCAGCGCGCCGGCGCCGACAACGTGGAGGACGACACGACGAACGCCGCCTATGCGGTCGCCAAGGCGGCGCGGATGATCGAGCGGCTGCGCCTGCTGGTCGCTTTCGAGCTGATCGCCGGCGCCCAGGCGGTCGAGCTCGCCGGCGTCGAGCGCCTGGGACAGGGCACGCGGGCTGCATACAGCGCGGTGCGCGCGCTCGTCGCGCCCATCGACGAGGACCGGCCGCTCGGCGGCGACGTGGAACGTGTGGCACAGGAGCTGCTGGCGGGCGGCGCCTTGGTGCGCGCCGCGGAGACCGGCGACGACGCCGGAGGCGCGCGGTGACGGAGCTGGTCGACGAGGCGGAGGTGGCTATCGTCGGCGGCGGAATCCTCGGCTGCTCGATCGCCTATCATCTCGGCCGCCGCGGCGTTGCCGACGTGCTCCTCGTCGAGCGCGGCGAGCTCGCGACGCAAGCCACGGCGCGTGCCGCCGGGCTCGTTCTCCACGGCGCCGCCGACCGGAACGGCGTCCGCATGGTCCGCCGCACGCGCGCCGCCATGGCGGAGCTCGAAGACGCGTTCGGAGAGGATCCGGGATTCCGCCCGGTCGGATCGCTCGGCCTCGTCCACGCACAAGAGCGCGTGGCGGATGGTCTCGCCGCGGAGGCGCTGCTGAGGGAAGAAGGGATATCGGTCGAGCATCTCGATCCGCAGGCGGCACGCACCCTGTGCCCCTGGCTGGAGCCGGCCGACGCCGCCCTCATCACCTTCACGCCGGACGACGGCTATGTGGACGGCGCGCGGCTGGCCATGAGCTATCTCCGTGCCGCGCGCCGCCTTGGCGCGCGCGCGCGGCGCGGCGTCGGGGTGGACGGCTTCACCCGTGCGGGCGACCGCGTCACCGGCGTGGTGACGAGCGCCGGCGTGATCCGGGCCGGCACGGTCGTCGTGGCCGCGGGCGCCTGGAGCGTCGCGCTGCTCCACGGTCTCGGCTGGGGCATGCCGGCCACGCCGGTGCGCAGCCATTACTGGATCACAGCGCCGGATGGCACGGGCGCGCCGGAGCGCCCGAACGTGCTCCTCCCCGATCTGCGCACCTATCTGAGACCGGAGGTCGGCGGGATGGTGCTCGGCTTCCAGGAGCCGCGCTCGCAAACTTTCGACCCGTTCACGCTGCCGGAAAGCACGGAGGCCGCGCTGCGCCACGACCGCGAGGCGGAGACGGACCTCCTGATCGAGCACGCGGCCTCGCTCGCGGCGGCGATACCCGGGCTCGGCGACTGGCGCTTCGCCCACCACATCGCCGGGCTCTCCATGTACACGCCGGACGGCAGGATCCTGCTGGGACCCGTGCCTGGGATCGGCGGCCTCTATCTGGCCGGCGGATGCTGCGGCTCCGGCATCGCGATGTCGGGCGGCATCGGCGCCGCGATGGCCGATCTCGTCGCCGGACGGGCGCCGGAAATCGATCCGGTCCCCTTGGACCCGGCGCGCTTCGGCACGGTCGACCCGGGATCGGAGAGCTTCCGCACGCTCTGCGCCGCGGCGCGATCGCGCAAGAGCCGCGGCCGCCAGGCGACATCCGCCGACGGAGCCTGACCGAGGCCTCCGCGAATCCCAAGCCGACTGCAGCCCCGATCAGGCGGCCAGGTCGCGGCCGATGACGCGGGTCTTGGGCAGCCGGACGGTGACCCGGGTGCCCTCTCCCGGGTGGCTGGCGAGCTCCAGCCCGCCGCCATGCAGCTCGGCGAAGGCGCGGGCGAGCGGCAGGCCGAGGCCCGTCCCCTCGTATTTGCGCCCGAGGCCGCTGTCCACCTGTCCGAACGGCGCCAGGACACGCTCGATATGCTCGGGGTCGATGCCGATGCCGGTATCGACGACGCTGAAGGAGATGCTGCCATCCGGCTCGCGCGCGGCGGTCACCGTGACGCTGCCGCCGGCCGGCGTGAACTTCACCGAATTGGCGAGCAGGTTGAGCAGGATCTGCTTGATCTTCCTGGGATCGGCGCGCATCGCGGGAAGATCCTCCGGCAGGCGCTGTATGAGCGCCACGTCCCCGCTCTGCGCCCGCTCTCCGAGCAGCAGGAAGCAGCCCTTCACGACCGACGCGAGCTCCACCGTCTCCTCGATCAGCTCGTGCTTGCCCGCCTCGATCTTCGACAGGTCGAGAATGTCGTTGATGATCTCGAGCAGATGCGCGCCGGAGCTGTGGATGTCGAGCGCGTATTGCCGGTAGCGCTTGTCGCCGAGCGCGCCCAGGAGCTCGTCCCGCATGATCTCCGAGAAGCCGATGATGGCGTTGAGCGGCGTCCTGAGCTCGTGGCTCATATTGGCGAGGAATTCGGTCTTGCTGCGATTCGCGAGCTCGGCCTCGTCGCGCGCGCGCCGCAGCGCGGCCTCGGCCTGACGGCGCTGCGCCACCTCCTGCTCCAGGTCGCGGTTCTTCTCCTGCAGGGACAGCGCCCTCTGCTCGAGCAGGATCGCCTCGTGGCGGCGCACCTGGGTCCGGTCGGCATGGCGCACGATGAGGAAAAGCACGACATAGAGCGACGCGAAGGTGACGATCACGACCAGGAGAACGGTCCGGCCGTCCTGGTGCATCTGCGCCACCAGCGGCGTCACGTCGCTGTAGATCTCCAGCACCGCGACGATGTCGCCGCGGCCGTCGCGACCCGGAACATAGGTCGACAGCACGCTGACGTCGAAGCGCTCCCCCTCGAACGAATCGAACTGATCCCGGTGCGTGAGCTCCGAGACCGTCCTGCCGGAAACCCCGGCGGAGAATCCGGGATTGTCCTTCCTGTCCTCGCCGATCTGGGAGGTCTCGGAAGAGTAGATGGTGATGCCATGCCGGTTGTAGATCTTGACCTTGAGCACCGGCAGATTGCTCAAGAGCGCACGGACACGGCTGTCGATGACGCGGGTTTCGGCGCGTTCGGCCAGGCTCGCGGGATCGGCTTCCACCGTCTCTGAGAGGTAGCTCAGGAAGCGCGGCCACATCCCGTTCCACAGGGTCTGCGCCAGCACCTCGTTCCGGCTCTGGCCGAGCTGCGCGAGATTGTCGATCGCCACGTGACGGTTGAACGTGGCGATGATCACCGTCGCCGCGATGATGACCGCAAGGGCCGCGACCGAGAAGAACCGGGTCAGTCTGAACATGACGTTCTCTTGGGCCTGCTGCGCCCATGGAAAGACAAGAAGTAGTGCGGAAGCGGTTAACGAACGGTTGCCGCCGGCGGCCCCGCCCGGCTCAGGGGCGCTTGGCGGCGACGACCGGCTGATAGAACCGGCTGTCCTCGGTCTCCGACCAATGCCACTCGGAGAAGCCGGCCGCGACGAGGCCCCGCTCGATCGCCGCCCGGGTCAGCGCGCGGTATTCGCTCTCGAAGACATGAGCCTCCGAGGCGCCGTCCCGCCACTGGATGATGTGCTGGTGCAGCCGGTACGCGCTGCCGTCGGGCCGCCAGTCCCAGACCTGGAACAGGGCGCGGTAGCCGCCGGGCGAGTCGATCACCCGGAGCGGCGTGGTGCGCGGCCGTTCGGCGATCAGGCGGTCGTAGTCGCGGAGGCTGGCGACGAACCAGCCGCCCGGGGCGAGCACGGCGGCGGTTTCCCGGAGCGCCGTCGCCAGCTCCTCGTCGGTCATGAGATGCGGCAAAGCGTTGTCGAGAGCGCAGACGACGTCGAACGGCCCGGCCACGTAGCCCGACAGGGAGCGCATGTCGGCGACGCTGATCTTCATCCGGGCGCCGAGCCGGGCCGCTTCGCGCCGCGCCCGCATGACCGCCGCGCCGGAGAGGTCGGTGCCGCGCACGTCGTGGCCGAGCAGAGCGAGGCCGATCGCCTGGGTGCCGATGCCGCAGGCGGCATCCAGGATCCGCTTCCGGCCGGGGCCCATGAGCCGCGACAGCAGCGAATCGACCGCCGCCGCCTGGCGCCGCATCGCGGACTCCCAGTCGTCGAACAGGAGGTGATAGAGCCCGGCCAGGTCGTCGTAGAAGCGGGCGACCGGATCGGAGCCGGTGAAGCCGGGGAGAGAGGGCTCACGCATAGCGCAGCCGGGTCCCGATCCCGAGCCGGCGAGCCTTGTCGAGCATCGCCGCGCCGAGCGCGATGTCGGAGAGCGAGAGGCCGCGATGCCAGAACAGGATGGTCTCGTCGGGGCGCTCGCGGCCGGGCTTCGCGCCGGTGACGATCTGGCAGAGCTCCGCGTGCAGCGTCGCCTCGCTGAGCCTGCCGGAATCGACATGGGCGCGCAGGGCGCCGAGCCTGCCGCCGCGGCACTGGCCCCAGTCGTCCACCACGATCTTGTCCATCACCTCGGTCAGGCTGAGCTCGACCGCGCTCATCGTCCCGTAGGGCACGACGAAGGCGCCCGTCTTCACCCATTCGGTCCTGAACAGCGGCTCGGGCCGGTCGAGCCGCGACGCCTCGACCATGATGTCGGCGCCTTCGAGACAGCTCCGCCAGTCGTCGGTGGCGATCACCGTCTTGCCGAGGTCGCGCGTCAGCCGCTCCGCGAAGGCATCGCGGCTTTCCTTCCGGCGCGAATGAACGCGGATCTCCCGGAAGTCGAACAGCCGGTCGAGCAGCCGCACGTTCCAATAGGCGGTGCCGCGCGCGCCGACATGGCCGAGCACCTTGCTGTCCGGCCGCGCGAGATGCCTGGCGCCGAGCGCCGTCAGCGCGCCGGTGCGCATCTCGGTGATGGCGGTGGCGTCGACCAGCGCCACCGGCATGCCCGTGCGCGGATCGAAGAGGTTGAGCAGCGCCATCTCCGACGGCAGGCCGCGCTGATAGTTGTCCACGTAGTCGCCGACGATCTTCACGCCGGCGAGACCGAGCGGCGCCACATAGCCGCGCAGCACGTTGAAATGGCCGCGGAAGGCCGGATCGGGCTCGAGATGGACGCGCGGCTCGATCACCGTGCGTCCCTCGCCCTGCGCCCGGAGCCCGCCCTCCACCGCGTCGAGGATCTCCGCGTCGGTCAAGGCGAGCGATTCGACGTCAATGCCGTTCAGATAGGTGAAGTGGATCTCGGCCGTCACGACGCGAGCTCCGCGATCGCCGCCTTGAACCGGGCCAGAACCGCCTCCTCCGCGGCATGGACGCGGTCCTCGACGACGAAGCGGCCGCCGACCATCACGTCGCGCACGGGATTGAGATTCCCGGCGAACACGGCGGCATCGAGCAGGCGCTCGCCGCTGCGGCCGATCAGCGCCGGCGTATCGGCATCGAGCACGACGAGATCGGCGCGGCATCCGGCGGCAAGCCGCCCGATCGGCCGGCCGAGCGCCTTCGCCCCGCCGTCGAGCGCGCCGGCATAGAGAGTCGCGCCGACCGAGGCGGAGCCGTTGGCGCCGCCGCGCGCCCCGTGCAGCAGGTTGCGCTGCCGATGCGCCAGGCGCTGCCCGTATTCGAGCCAGCGCAGCTCCTCCACCGGACTGACCGAGATATGGCTGTCGGAGCCGATGCCGAAGGCGCCGCGCTGCGCCAGGTAGTCGGGGGCGGGGAACAGCCCGTCGCCCAGATTGGCCTCGGTGGTCGGGCAGAGACCGGCCACGGCGCCGCTTGCGGCGAGCCGTTCCGTCTCCGCCGGCGTCATATGCGTCGCGTGCACCAGGCACCAGCGCGGCCCGAGCGGCTGCGCGTCGAGCAGCCACTCCACCGGCCGGCGGCCGCTCCAGGCAAGGCAGTCCTCCACCTCTTTCACCTGCTCGGCGATGTGGATGTGGATCGGCGCCGTTCCGTCCATGCGACCGAGTTCCGAGACCGCGTCGGACAGCAGCTCCGGCGTGACGGCGCGCAGCGAATGCGGCGCGATCCCGATGCGGAGCTGCGGGTCACCGGCATGACGGCCGCGCAGCGTCTCGACGAGGCGGAGGAAGCGATCGAGGCCGTTGAGGAACCGGCGCTGTCCCTGGCCCGGCGGCTTGGCCCCGAATCCGCCCTGGGCATAGAGCACCGGCAGATGGGTGATGCCGATCCCCGCGGTCCGCGCCGCGGCGATGACGCGCTCCGACAGCTCGGCGGGATCGGCATAGGAGTTCCCGTCCGGCGCATGGTGCAGATAATGGAATTCGCCGACCGCCGTGTAGCCGGCCTTCAGCATCTCCACGTAGAGCTGCGCGGCGATGGCCTCCACCTGCTCCGGCGCCAGCCGGTTCACGAAGCCGTACATCACCTCGCGCCAGGTCCAGAAGCTGTCGTCGGCGCCGGGCGTGCCGGCCTCGCCCGCGCGCTCCGCGAGCCCCGCCATCGCGCGCTGGAAGGCGTGCGAGTGCAGATTGGGCATCCCCGGAAGGACCGGCCCGCGCGCGCGGGTCGCCTGCCGGTCGCGCGCCTCCGCCGCGGCATTCGCACGGACCGCGGCGAGCGAGCCGTCCGCGGCGATCTCGAACAGCACGTCGCGCGCCCAGCCCCCGGGGAGCAGCGCCTCGTCCGCGAACAGAATGGCCTGCGTCATACGGTACCAATGGCCCGGAGATGCGTTCCTGCGGGGAGGTTAGGCGCTTATACTCGCCGGCACAACGAGCACGGGCAGGATCATGAGCGACACCGGGGTTGCCCACAGCGACGCGAGCGGACCTTCGGCGGATGCGCCGTGGGACGTGCTGTGGACCGATGCGCGGCTTGCGACCCTCGTCGGGGACGGCGCGCCCTACGGCGCCGTCGACCCGGGCGCGATCGCGATCGCCGGCGGGCGCATCGCCTGGCTCGGGCCGATGGCCGAGCTGCCCCAGTCCGCCGCGCGCCGCGCGCGGGAGCGGCGCAGCCTGGAGGGCCGCTGGGTGACGCCGGGGCTGATCGACTGCCACACCCACCTGGTCCATGGCGGCGATCGGGCGCGCGAATTCGAGATGCGGCTGTCCGGCGCCAGCTATGAGGAGATCGCCCGGGCGGGCGGCGGCATCCGCTCGACCGTCATGGCGACGCGCGCGGCCGGCGAAGACGCGCTGGTCGCCGCCGCCCTGAAACGGCTCGATGCGCTCATCGCCGAAGGCGTGACGACGGTCGAGATCAAGTCGGGCTACGGGCTTTCGACCGAAGCGGAGCTTCGCATGCTGCGCGCGGCGCGCCGCCTGGCGGCGGAGCGGCCGGTCACCATCCACACCACGCTGCTCGCCGCCCATGCCGTGCCGCCGGAATACGAAGGCCGGGCCGACGCCTATGTCGATCTCGTCGTCCGGGAGATCCTGCCGCTCGCGGCGCGGGGCGGCCTCGCCGACGCGGTCGACGCCTTCTGCGAGCGCATCGCCTTCAGCCCGGCGCAGACGGCGCGGGTCTTCGAGGCGGCGCGGAAGCTCGGCCTGCCGGTGAAGCTCCATGCCGACCAGCTCTCGGATCTCGGCGGCGCGGCGCTCGCCGCGCGCTTCGCCGCGCTCTCGGCCGAGCACCTGGAATACAGCAGCGAGGACGGCATCGCGGCCATGGGGCGGTCGGGCACGGTCGCCGTGCTGCTGCCCGGCGCGTACTACTTCCTGCGCGAGACCCGGCTGCCGCCGATCGAGGCGATGCGCCGCCACGGCGTGCCGATCGCCATCGCCACTGACTGCAATCCGGGAAGCTCGCCCGCCACCTCGCTGCTGCTCATGCTCAACATGGCCTGCACCCTGTTCCGCATGACGCCGGAGGAGGCGCTGGCCGGGGTGACGCGCGAAGCGGCGCGGGCGCTCGGCCTCGGCGGCACGCACGGCACGCTCGAGATCGGCAAGGCCGCCGATCTCGCGGTCTGGGAGATCGGCCATCCCGCCGAGCTCGCCTACCGGATCGGCTTCAACCCGCTCGGCCTCTCCATGCGGAACGGCGCGGTCCGCCCGTGACCGACGGCGCGGAGCACCCGGCGCCGCGCCGCGAAACGCCGCGTGGGAACGGCCCGACGCCGCCGTTCGCGCCGAAGCCGCCGCCGGCCTTCAACGTGCCGCCGGCGACGCTCGGGCTGATCCTCGTGCTGATCGGGGTGTTCGCCGTCCTGCACCTGCTGCCGATCGGCATGGTGCAGGACGCGGTGATCACCTTCGGCTTCATCCCTCTGCGCCTCGCCCTCGCGCTCGCCGGCGACCATCCGCTGGCGCCCGCGCTGTGGCCGCTCGTCACCCACATGCTGATCCATCTCGACCTGCTGCACCTGATGGTCAATCTCGGTTTCACCCTGGCCTTCGCGAGCCCGGTGGAGCGGCGCTGCGGCAGTGCGGGCTTCCTCGCCCTCTTCATCGCCTGCGGCGTGGCGGGCGCGCTGTTCATGATGATCCCGGTGACGCAGCCGATCGGCGCCTACGGCCCCAGCATCGGCGCCTCGGGCGGGGTGTTCGGCCTGATGGGCGTGGCGCTCGCCGCCCGGCTCGAGAACCCGCGCGTCCGCCTCAAGCCGGGTCGGGCGATCCTGGCGCTGTTCGTGCTGAACCTGGTGATCGGCCTCCTGAGCGAGGCGGGTCTCACGGGCGGCTACCGCATCGCCTGGATGGCCCATACCGGCGGCTTCCTCACCGGCCTCGTCATCGGCTGGGCCCTGCGCCGGCGCAGCTTCGGCTGAAGGCCCTCACCCGCCTCCCGCCGCTTCGCGTCGGTCGGCACCCTCTCCCGCGAGCGGGAGAGGGTGGTTCGTCGCGCACCCCTTCACCTCTCCCGCTGGCGGGAGAGGTCGGCGCCCCTGAGCTTGTCGAAGGGGCGCCGGGTGAGGGTGGACTCCC
>DAIMFL010000009.1:46959-47702 GCA_036724615.1 Alphaproteobacteria bacterium
CCCCCCCCCCCGCCTCGGGGGGGGTGGTGTGCGCCCCCCTTGTCTTGGGGTGGGGGGGGCGGGTGGCGCCCCCCCACTCCCGGTGCCGGCCGAGGTCACCTCCGCCATTTGATGGAGCAGCCGATGCTCGGGGTCTGGTCCTCCGGCGCGGTGCCGGTGCGGGCGATCTGGCGCATCGCCTCGAGGAGCTCGCGTTTCGCGCCGGGGATGGGCGTGGTGCCGCGCATCTCCTGGATGCGGCCGCGATAGCGCAGGCGCAGGTCCTTGTCGAAGCCGAAGAAGTCCGGCGTGCAGACCGCGCCATAGGCGCGCGCGACGTCCTGCGTCCGGTCGATGACATAGGGGAAGGCGAACTGGTGGCCCCGCGCGAAGTTCTGCATGTTCTCGAACGAATCCGCCGGATAGGCCTCGGTGTCGTTCGACATGACCGCGATGGAGGCGACGCCGTCGCACTGCAGCAGCTTGGCGTCGCGCGCGATGTCGCCCGCCACCGCCTTCACGTAGGGGCAGTGGTTGCAGATGAACATGACGAGCGTGCCGTTCGGGCCCTTGATCTCGCTCAGGCGATGGCGCCGGCCGTCCACCCCCTCGAGCTCGAAATCCTCCGCCTGCCAGCCGAGCTCGCGCGTCATCTCCGCCATCGATGCCATGTGCGCCTCTCCCTATGGCTCGCCCTGCTGCACCATCACCCTCACCCGCCTCGCAGTCGCTCGGCACCCACACCCGCGAAGGCGGGAGAGGGA
>DAIMFL010000010.1:0-45578 GCA_036724615.1 Alphaproteobacteria bacterium
CGGCCATGGGGGCCAGGCCGGCCTCGGCGCGCGAACCTCCGGGCGGAACGGGAAACCCACCGCGCCGGCGCGCGCGGCGAGCTTCGACGTCCGCCAATAGGCGATGTCGGGCAGGAGCGTGAGCGTGAAGCAGACGATCGGAAACGGAGCGAGCGTCGCGTGGATCGGATGCCTGGCGATTGCGGCAGGAGCTGAGGAATGCAGGCGATGCATCGAGTTGTCCCCGCATCGTCACGGTCAATGACGTCGAGTCAACAAGAGGCCGGACCACTTGTTCCACTGAACGCCCGTTTATTCGAGTGTACCGGGCGGCCATTTCGAGACTCGGCACGCGTGCCGTGAATGGGGGCCGCGGGTCAGCAGCGTGAGGTTCCAGCGAGGATCTGCCTTTCGGACTGGCGCGCAGGAATGGCGGCTTCGAAGCATGTCGGCTTCTCGGCGCTGAGGCGGCCATCCGAGAACAAAGCGCGCCGTGGGCTCACGACCCAAACCAGACAATTCGGCAAGCGGTCTGCGAGATGCAGAGAGACGTTCACTCACCCGACCGCTCGAGGTCGGCTATGAGCCGCTCCATCTCCCCGATCTCTCTGAGTTGCGATCTGATGATCTCGTCCGCGAGCTCTCGCACGCGCGGATCGGTGATGTTCGCCCGCTCGCTGGTCATGATGGCTATGGAGTGATGCGGAATCATGGCCTTCATGTAGGCCAAATCAGCTACTGTCTCTTGGCTGCGCACCAGCCAGAGGGCCACGGAAAACACGACGAGGCTGCCTGTGGCGACTGCCACGTTGACCATTGCCCGTTTGTACATGCCGATCATGAAGCTCAGCATCACCAGCGCCATGGTCGCGCCCATGATGAAGGCCATCCACATTCGCGTTTGGCTGAACCAGACATGGTCGACGCTGTAGGTGTTTAGGTACATCAGGCCGAACATGATGACGGTGGACGTGGCTATCATGGCGCCAAAACGCGCATAGGACATGAGTGCCTCCGGCTGTTCTTGCGCTCACGAGAGCGATGATCTTGCGCTCACGAGAGCGATGACAATCCCAGCAATCAAGCCCTCGAATGTCTTCCACCGAGCGGTGTCAGGACTTCATCCTCCGCGCGGTCTGGCGGATTGCGAGGTTGGAGGACAATTCCGGGATCTTCCTCTGCTGTCCGGCTCTCGACAAGAAAGTTCACGTGCCAAGACGATCAGATATTCCGCCATGCGACAGAAGCTGTCCGCGACGGGGAGCCTATCTGCAGGAATGCGCCGCGTCAGGTGGTGCGGACATCACTCGCGGATTCATTTCATGGGCCCTCTTGTTCGGCGGAGTCGGAAGCTATGCGTAAGGGATCATTCTGCATGCGGGGTCCGCGTGTCATCGCCTTCGTCGCGATAGGCCGAGTGGGCGAGCCAGCAGACGAGCACGCCGAGCAGAACGAACCAAGCGCCTGCCACCGGGGAGCCCAGAAACAGCGTGGCCGCGCCGACGCTGGCTGCTGCGATCCCGACGAAGGCGCTCACCGCGGCAACCGCACGAGACGCGCTGCGGCTACGCGTCGATAGCGCCGCCGGCCAACTGCCGCTCTGGTCGATCGGGCCGACATCGAGCGGCCCTTGTCGCAGCAACGGAGCAGCGTCCCGAAACAATCCGCAGCTCTGAGAACCATCAAACGCCAGGCGTTCGATCTCGTGCCGCGGGGATTCGAAAGATCGCGGCCGCCACCTGCTCCACGGGCGCTCTCGGATGCATCATCGGCATCGCAGCTCACACCAGCTCGCGGACGGTGTCGGAGGCGATGGTGAGCGCGATCTTGCCGCGCGCCGGGGTTCCGCGCGCCAGCGACTCCGCCAAATGCGCCGCCTGCTTCAAGGTCACCTTCGGCGGCATAGGGGGTTCGTGCGGATCGACGATGGCCTCGACCAGAGCAGGACCGGGCGTGTCGAGCGCTTCGCGCAGTACGGCGGCGCAGTCGGCGGGATCGTCGACGGTGTAGCCTTTGATGCCGAAGCCTTTCGCCACGGTGGCGAAGTCGATCGGCTGAAGATCGCAAACATACTCGGGATTGCCGAGGAAGACCATCTGCTCCCACTTGATCTGGCCGAGCGAGTTGTTCTTGATGACGACGATCTTCACGTTCAGGTCGTATTTTACGCAGGTGGCGAGCTCGCCCAGCAGCATCGCCAGGCCGCCGTCGCCGATGAAGCAGATCACCTGCCGGTGCGGAAAGGCGGCCGCGGCAGCGATCGCGTACGGAAGCCCGCAGGCCATCGTGGCGAGGTTGCCCGAGCAGGAGAACTTCATGCCATCGCGAATCCTGAGGTACCTGGCCGCCCAGGTCGTGACGGTGCCTGAATCCGTGGCGATGATGGCGTCGTCGCGCAGCAGCTTGTTCAGCTCGTGAGCCACGATCTGCGGCTTCATCGGCTTGTCCTGCCGGGTTCCGCGTTCCGTCATCAGTTCATCCCAGTCCTTGACGGCCGCCTGAGCCTTCTCCAGGAACGTCCGATCCTGCCGGTGGGCGAGCCGCGGCAGCAGAGCGTCGAGCACCTTGGCGGTATCGCCGACGAGACCGGCCTCGACGGGGTAACGCAGGCCGATCCGCTGCGGATCGAGATCGATCTGGACGGCCCGGGCCTGACCCGGCTTGGGGTAGTACTCGATGTAGGGAAAGCTGCTGCCGGCGATCAGCAGGGTGTCGCAGGTTTCCAGAGCCTCCTGCGAAGGCTTGGTGCCCAGCAGCCCGATACCGCCGGTCGAATAGGGACTGTCATCCGGTAGCGCCCCCTTGCCGAGCAGGGGTTTCACCACGGGTGCAGCGAGGCGCTCCGCCACGGCGGTGAGCTTGTCGCCCGCGCCGAGTGCACCCTGCCCCGCAAGGATGACCGTCTTCCTGCCATCGTTCAGCAGAGAGGCCGCGCGCGCAAGCTGCTCCTCGCTCGGCAGTTGTGCCGAGCGCACCATGAGATCGGAGACGTGGCCGGGGACGTTGCGCTTAGAACGTCGGCCGGCATCGACCGGCTGCGACTGCACGTCGACCGGTACGGTGACGTGTGCCACTCCCCGGTAGGCGAGCGCCGTGCGGCAGGCGAGCTCCACAGCGTTCTCCACGTGGTGCGGTCCCATGACTCGGTTGTTGTAGACCGCGACGTCCTGGAAGAGCTTGTCGAGCTCGACGTCCTGCTGGGTGAAGGTGTGCAGCAGGTCGTGGAATTGCAGGCCGGTGATGGCGAGAACCGGCTGGCGGTCCAGCTTCGCGTCGTAGAGGCCGTTCAGAAGATGAATGCCGCCGGGGCCCGAGGTGGCGATGCAGACACCGAGTCTTCCTGTCCATTTTGCGTAGGCGCACGCAGCGAAAGCCGCCGCCTCCTCGTGCCGCACCTGGATGAACCGGATCTCGTCCTGGCGCGTCCGCAGAGCCTCGACGATGCCGTTGATGCCGTCGCCCGGCATGCCGAAAACGGTGTCCACGTCCCAGTCGATAAGGCTTTCGACCAGGATCTCGGCAGCATTCGAGATTGCCATGGCGCATCTCCAAGGAATGTCTCAACGGGCGTGCCTCGCAGCGCAATTCTCTAACACTGCCCCGCAACCTGCGGCCATGGGGGCCAGGCCGGCCTCGGCGCGCGAACCTCCGGGCGGAACGGGAAATCCACCGCGCCGGCGAGCGCGGCGAGATTCGACGTCTGCCAATAGGCGATGTCGGTCAGGAGCGTGAGCGTGAAGTAGACGATCGGAAACGGAGCGAGCGCCGCGTGGATCGGATGCCTGGCGATTGCGGCTGGGGCTGAGGAATGCAGCCGATTCATCGAGTTGTCCCCGAATCGTCACGGTCCATGACGTCGAGTCAACAAGGGGCGGCGCCTCTTGTTCCCGCTCGCCTCCTGTCGGGCCGAATGAACCGGATGGGCATTCGAGACTCGGCACGCGTGCCGTGAATGGCGGCCTCGGGTCACGAATACCCGTCAGCCATTGCCGACAGTCCGTCAGCTGGTGCGCAGGAACCGGATGCGTTGAGCCAGCACGGAGCGCTTGCACAGCCGTGGCGAACGGCCTCCGGCCGTTCAGTCGCGGCGCAATGGGGCGGAGGAGGGTGCGCCGCGACGCGAGGTCAGGTTGGAAAGACGCCGTGCTTTTCCACGTGGGCGGCGAGGCCCAGCGTGTGCTCGCGGGAGAGCCGCTCGGCGAGATCGGCGTCGCGCGCCTCGAGCGCGTCGATGATCTGCTGGTGCTCGTTGATGGAGCGCTTGGCGCGCTCGTCCTGCCGCAGCGACACGTTGCGGATCGCGCGCATGTGGATGAACAGGTTTCCGGTCATCTCGGCGATCAGCTGCGAGCCGCTCAGCTTGATGATGGTCTGGTGGAACGAGATGTTCGCCTCGGAATACTCGCTCATGTGCTCCGAAGGCGATTCGTTCTCGAACTGCTCGAAGATCTTGCGCAGCGCGCGCAGCTCCCTGCTGGTGGCGCGCTCCGCCGCGAGCCGGGCCGCCATGCTCTCCAGCGCCGCCCAGGCGGTGATCATCTCGATGATCTCCGCCTTCGACTTGCGGATCACGAAGATGCCGCGGCGCGGCACGGCGCGCACGAAGCCTTCGAGCTCGAGAATCGTCAGGGCCTCGCGGATCGGCGTGCGGCTGACGCCCAGATCCTCGGAGAGCTGACGCTCGTCGAGACGGACCTCGCCGGTATGGGCGTAGATGTCCATCTCGGTGATGGCCTTCTTGATCGCGTCGTAGGCGAGATCGCGCAGGCTGGTGTTGGCCTGGATCGGCGCGATGTTGAGCCGCGCATGAGTCTCGCCGCCGCCCGAGCCTTCGGCGGCGCGGCGCGGGCCGGTGCCGGGATCAACACGAATCTTTCCACCAATCGCCATGAGCGTTCGTATCCAGGTGAGGGCGGGGGACAGATACCCCCGGGCCTCCAGCTCGGTGCAGATGTACAGGAGGGTGCGTGCGTCGCTGCACGGGCGAGCCGGTTCCGCGGCCTCGGCCGCAGCCTTCCTCCTCCGGATCCGGAGGGCGCGCACACCGCAACTGCAGGGTTGCGTCTGGTGTACGAAATACGGTGTACGGCAGTGCCTGTCAACCGGCCGTCCTGTCGCAGCGGCGGCCCCTGGACCCGGGGCTGAGCCGCCGCCATGTTCCCGGCCCCCTACCGCGACGGCTCATCCGCCGCCGGATTCCTCTCGGGGGAAGGCCACTGGCTTGGCGTCGGTCCGTGCGCATGCGATGCCGCCCCCGCTCGGCCCGCGAGATGCCCGGGCCAAGCGGACGCGGGTCGCCGCAGGAAGGTGATGTCAGCTCTTCCCCTTCGCCGAGTCCCGCCGCGCGCGTTCGAGGTCCTTTCCCTCCGGCGAGTCGAGCGCATCGGCGGCTTCGCGCGCCTTCTCCTTCACCGGTCCCTGCTTGGCGAACTGGTGCTGCTGCTTCTGGTACTTGCGCGCCGATTCGTAATCGCCTTCGCCGATCGGCGTGGTGTCGTCCGGCTTCTTGCCCATGGCTGCCTCCTGGTCGTGACGCATAGACGGAAACAGGCCGTGAGAGGGGAAGTTCCGAAAGGCTCGGACCATCACCGGATTGTCCGATCTTCCGCAGCGGGCGTAGGGTTTCCTGGTGCAACTTCGCAAGGAGCCGATACCATGTCCAGGGACACGCTTCGGCGGGTAGCTGCAGAGCTCTTCGGCACGTTCTGGCTGACCTTCGGCGGATGCGGGGCTGCCGTGCTGGCCGCCGCTTTCCCGGGCCTCGGCATCGGTTTCGCCGGTGTGGCGCTCGCCTTCGGCCTGACGGTTCTCACGATGGCCTACGCCGTCGGACATATCTCCGGCGGCCATTTCAATCCCGCGGTCACCGTGGGGCTCTGGTCGGCCGGACGCTGCGCCGACCACCACGTCCTGCCCTATATCGCCGCCCAGGTGATCGGCGCCATCGCGGCGGCCGCGGCGCTCTGGGTGATCGCCTCCGGTCAGGCCGGCTGGACCCCCGGCGGCTTCGCGGCGAACGGCTATGGCGACCTCAGCCCTGGAAAGTACAGTCTGTTCGCCTGCCTCACGGCCGAGGTCCTGCTCACCTTCTTCTTCGTGTTCATCATCATCGGCACCACCTCGAAGGGCGCCGCCGTCGGCTTCGCCGGGATCCCGATCGGTTTCGCCCTGACATTGATCCACCTGATCTCGATCCCGGTCACCAACACGTCGGTCAACCCGGCCCGCAGCACGGGACCCGCCCTGTTCGCCGGGGGCGAGTACATTGCCCAGCTCTGGCTGTTCTGGGCAGCGCCGCTGATCGGCGCCGTCGTCGCCGGGGCCCTGGCGCGCTGGATGTACGAGCCCGCCGACGTCGTGGAGACGGAAGTGATCGAACGGACGACGGCGGGATGACGGCGTGGGGAACGGTCCGAGGGTCGCTCCCCGCCCATTGCGCCGACTCGTCCGGATCGGCGACAAGCAGGGACGTCAGGAGGGAGGTTCCCCATGTCCCATCTCCGGGAAGGCTATTTCACCTCCGGTCTCGATGCGGATCCGGAGCTCGCGCGCGCCATCCGTGGAGAGCTCGCGCGGCAGCGGGACGGCATCGAGCTCATCGCGTCCGAGAACATCGTCTCCCGCCTGGTGCTGGAAGCGCAGGGTTCGGTTCTCACCAACAAGACCGTCGAGGGCCTGCCGTACAAGCGCTACTACGGCGGGGCGGAGTTCGCGGACGAGATCGAATCCCTGGCCATCCAGCGCGCCTGCCGGCTGTTCGGCTGCCGTTTCGCGAACGCGCAGCCGCATTCCGGATCGAACGCGAACGCCGGCGTATTCCTGGGCCTGCTGCGGCTGGGCGACACCATCCTGTCGATGGACATCGCGGCCGGCGGCCATATCAGCCACGGCCATCCGGCGACGCTCACCGGTCGCGACTATCGCATCGTGTCCTATGGCGTCAGCCGGACGACCGAGCGGATCGACCTCGACGAGGTCCGGGACAAGGCGAAGGCGAGCGGGCCCAGGCTGATCGTCGCCGGCGGATCGGCCTATCCGCGCGCCATCGAGTTCGAGGCGCTCCGGCAGATCGCCGACGAGGTCGGCGCCCGGCTCATGGTCGACATGGCGCATTTCGCGGGGCTGGTCGCCGCCGGGCGCTATGCGAACCCGTTCCCGCACGCCCATGTGGTCACCACCACGACCTACAAATCGTTGCGCGGCGCGCGCGGCGGGCTGGTGCTCTGGAACGACGAGGCGCTGAGCAGCAAGATCAATTACGGCATCTTCCCCGGCGTGCAGGGCTCGGTGATGCTGCATATCGTGGCCGGCAAGGCCGCCTGTCTCGGCGAGGCGCTCGGGCCGGAGTTCAAGCTCTACAACCAGGCGGTCCTCGACAATGCCCGCGCCCTCGCCGCCCAACTCGCGGAGGCGGGGCTGCGCATCGTCTCCGGCGGCACCGACACCGGGCTGATGCTCGTCGACCTGGCCAGCCGGGGCGTCGGCGGCGATGTGGCGGCCAAGGCCCTCGAGCAGGCCGGGCTCGCCGTCAACAAGAACCAGATTCCCTTCGATCCGCGCCCGCCCGAAGCGCCGTCCGGCCTGCGCCTTTCGGCCAATGCGGGCACGGCGCGCGGCTTCGGCACGGCGGAGTTCCGGAGCATCGGAAGCTGGATCGACCGGGTGCTGCGGGACCCGTCCGACCGCGGGACGATCGCCGCGGTCCGGGACGAGGTCTTGGCGCTCTGCCGGCGCCATCCGATCTATTGAAAGCGGCGAGGACGGGCTTGCAAAGGAGGCCGATCTGCCGATAGCTCAGACCCGGGCGGCGCCACGCCGTCCTCAGCGGAGCGCTTCCATGCCGGCAAAGTCAGCAGCGAAGATCCGGGTCGGCATCGGCGGCTGGGTGTTCGAGCCCTGGCGCGGCAGCTTCTATCCGGACGACCTGCCGCAGAAGCGGGAGCTCGAATATGCGAGCCGCCGGCTGACCTCGATCGAGATCAACGGCACGTATTACGGCAGCCAGAAGCCGGAGAGCTTCGCCCGCTGGCGCGAGGAGACCCCGGACGGCTTCGTGTTCTCGGTGAAGGGGCCGCGTTTCGCCACGAACCGGCGCTCCCTGGCGGAGGCGGGCGGCTCGATCGAGCGCTTCTTCGCCGGCGGGGTCCTGGAGCTTGGCGACAAGCTCGGCCCGGTCAACTGGCAATTCCTGCCGACCAAGCGGTTCGACGCGGGCGACTTCGAGGCCTTCCTGAAGCTTCTGCCGGCGAGCGTCGAGGGCCGCGCCATCCGGCACGTGGTGGAAGTCCGTCACGAAAGCTTCCGCGTCCCGGAATTCGCGGAGCTGCTGCGCGCCCATGGCGTCGCCGTGGTCCTCACCGACAAGGAGGAGTTTCCCCAGATCGCCGACGTGACCGCCCCCTTCGTCTACGCCCGGCTGCAGCGCTCGGCCGAGGACGTGCCGACCGGCTATTCCGCTGCGGCGCTCGAGCGCTGGGCGGAGCGGGCGCGAATCTGGGCCGAAGGCGGCGAGCCCGAGGACCTCGATCGCGTCGCGGGGCCGCAGAAGCGGCCCCCCAAATCCCGCGACGTCTTCGTCTACATGATCAACGGCTTCAAGCCGAAGGCCCCGGCCGCGGCCATGGCGCTGATCGAGCGCCTCGACGGGAAGCCGCGATGACCGGGGCGTCGGACCTGCTGGAGAAGCTGGAAGGGGAGACCGCGGCGCGGCAGCATTTCGCGCCCGGGGCCGTGCTGCTGCGCGGCCGGGCCCTGCCGGTGGCCGAGACGCTGCTCCGGCTGATCGACGAGATCGCCGAAGCGGCGCCGTTCCGGCACATGGTCACCCCGGGCGGCTTTCGCATGTCCGTGGCCATGACCAATTGCGGCAGGGCCGGGTGGGTCACCGACCGGCGCGGCTATCGCTACGTCCCGTGCGACCCGGAGAGCGGCGCCCCTTGGCCGCCGATGCCGGGTATCTTCCGGCAACTGGCCGTCAGGGCGGCAGAGGAAGCTGGCTATCCCGCGTTCGATCCGGATTCGTGCCTGATCAACCGGTACGAGCCCGGGACGCGTCTTTCGCTCCATCAGGATCGCGACGAGCGGGATCGGGACAGCCCCATCGTATCGGTGTCGCTCGGGCTGCCGGCAACCTTCCAGTTCGGTGGAATCCGCCGCAACGATCCGCCTGCACGGCTTCATCTGCGCCATGGGGACGTGGTGGTCTGGGGCGGTCCGTCCCGGCTCGCCTATCACGGCGTGCTGGCGCTCAAGGACGGCGCGCATCCGGCCACCGGCCGGCGGCGTCTCAACCTCACCTTTCGGAAATCGCGCTGAGCTCCCCAGCCGGCGGGGGCCGGTGGTAACTCTTTTCAATGTACAGACGGATCAAAGCCTTCCCGGTCTGCGTTTAGAGCCAAGTCGTAGTCGGTGCTCGCGGAAGGCGGGCGGCCAAGGGCGTGAGCGACGGATCACGGCCTCAGGCGAATGCCGCGGGGGAGCAGGAGACGCCATGATCGATACCGCGATGCCGGCCCGGCTCGGGCCCGACGCCGCGAGCGCACCCGGACATGAGGGGCGAACGATCCGGCCTCGAGTGCGATGACAGCCTCGTGTCCATAGACGCCGGCATGAATCGGATGACCACCGCGAAGCTGGACCGAGAGCGTACCCGGCTCAAGGTTCTCGTCGTCGAGGACGAAGCCATCATCTCCTTCCTGATCGAGGACATGCTCCGCGATCTGGGCTATGGCGCGATCGCTCATGCGGGCAGCGTACATGAAGCGTTGAACCGGATCGCCGCCGAGCCGCCCGACTTCGCGCTGCTCGACGTCAACCTGGGTGGCGAGCTGGCGTTTCCGGTCGCCGAGCGGCTCGAAGCCGAGTCCATTCCCTTCCTTTTCGCTACCGGATACGGACGGAAGGGAATCCCCGAGTTCTGGGCCGCCAGGCCGGTGATCGAAAAGCCGTTCGATACCGATCTCCTGGCGCTGGCCTTGCGGGAGCTGTTGTCTCTGCGCTGAGGCCGGAACCGGAACGTTTGCTCGGACCGGCGGGTTACAGGATCAGTTTTCGCCGACCTGGAGCCTCAGCATGGACAAGCCGCTGCAGATCGCGTTCAAGGACACGGAAAGCTCGGAGTTCCTCGAGCGGTCGATTCGCGAACGGGTCGACAGGCTCGAGCGCTTCCACTCCAACATCATCGGCTGCCGCGTGGTGGTGAGCATTCCGCACCGAGGCGCCGGCAGCGGCAAGAACGCGATCAGCCTCGCCGTCGAGGTGGACGTTCCGGGCCACACGATCGTCGGCAAGGAAGAGCAGGACCGCCGCGAGATGAAGAACGACCAGATCGCGGTGATCACGCGTGCCTTCGATGCGGTGCATCGTCAGCTCGACGAGCTGTCCGACATCCGGCAGGGCGAAGTGAAGCAGCACGACGCGGCGGGCGAGACCGCGCTCGTCGTCCGCCTGTTTCCCGAACAGGATTACGGCTTCGTCGAGGTGAAGGACGGGCCCAATCTCTACTTCACCCGCAATGCCGTGGTGGGCCGCCCCTTCGAGGAGCTCGAGGTCGGCACGCTCGTCCAGGTGACGCGCGCCACCTCGGAAGGACCGATGGGTCCGCAGGCGAGCTCGGTCCGCCTGCTCGACGCCAAGCGCAGCTCGCCCTAGCCGGCAAGCACGGCTCGTCCCGGCCCGAACGCGCCGGCGGATTCCGCTACTGCGAAAGGGAACCGCCGGTTCGGGGCGGACGTTCAGATGGTCTCGGCAGGGGAGATGGCATGACGACTCGCCGAAGCGGCTCCGAGATCACGACGCATTCGCCCGAAGCCTGTCTTCTCGATCGGCGCCTGCGTCCTGCGCATGACATCGCCAGAGACCGTTCCGGGCTCACCGGTCGCAGCTGACTGTGCGGGGCGGGACGTTGCGCCGCGACCAGGCCTCCTTTCCGCGGATCTACTACATGCCGCACCGCCAGGTGGGCGCGGTGGAGCGGTTCGCGGCGCATCTGGACCGCGCCCGCGATCTCGGATTCGACAGCGTTCTCCTGACGGCTCCGTTCCGCCCCGGCGGCGGCGAGCATGCCGGCCATGTGGCGGATCACGGCGCCCTCGATCCGGTCCTCGGCACCGCCTGGGACACGGGCCGCTTCCTCGGCTGGCTCGCCGAGGAATGCGGCAGCCGCGGCCTCGCCCTGCTGCTCGACCTGTCGATCGACCGGCTCGCCGCCGAGCACCCCCTGGCCGCCGGGCGCCCGGACTGCTTCCGGACGCGCCGCCTGACCTCCGACGCGCCGATCGATCCGCGGCGCGAGAGCGTCGGCTCAGGGCTCGCCAACGCGCGCTGGGGGGACCCCGCCTGCGCCGATGCGCTCGCGGCCTGGTGGGAAGGCACGCTTTCCGATCTGCTGCGCGGCGGAGTCGCCGGATTCCGCTGTCTGGAGCCGGGCCGCGCCGGGCCGGCGGTCTGGCGGCGCCTGATCGAGACGTCGCGGCAGGTCAGGGCGGACGCCTGCTTCATCGCGTCGACCTACGGCATGGCGCGGCGGAGCGTGCTGGCGCTCGAGGGCAGCGGCTTCGACTACGTGCTGTCCTCGCTGCCCTGGTGGGATTGCCGGGCGAGCTGGTTCGTCGAGGAATACGAGGCCTGCCGGCTGATGGCGCCGCCGATCGCCGCGCCGGAGGCGCCGGGCGGACCGCGGCTGGCCGCCGGCTACCACTCCGCCAAGCTCGCGCGCGCGGTGGCGGAAGGCATGCTGCGCCTGGCGGTTGCCACCGGATGCGGCCTGCTCGTGCCGATGGGCTTCGAATTCGGCCTGCATGAGCGGTTCGACCCGGCCCGCGCGACGCCGGAGGCGTTCGACCACGCGATGCGCCATGCGACCCTCGACCTCGGGCCCGCCCTGCGCGCAGCGAACGCGCTGATCGCCAAGCATCCGGTGCTGCGAAGCTGCGGCGAGCTGCGCAGCCTGAGCGGGCCCGGCGCGCGCGCGACGGCCCTGCTGCGCGTCGACTCGTCCGATGTGCGCACGGCGCGGGACGCGATGCTGATCCTGATCAACCCGGACCGCGAGCATGCCTGCAGCCTGCAGGACTGGTCCATCGGCCCCGGCATGGGCGCCGATTTCGAGAAGTTCGAGCCCGTCGGACTCGACCACGACGCATCGCCGGAAGACACCGCTCTGCTGCAGCCGGGCGAAATCCGCCTGCTGCAGGCGCCCCGGGCGAAACCCGTCCTCATCCGACAGGGCCGTCGCACCGCCCGGCAGGCTGCCAAGGCGCCGCGGCTCGTCATCGCGAATGTTTCGCCGTCCGGCGGCGGTCCGGCCTATGCCGTGAAGCGCATCGTCGGCGACGCGGTGGCGGTCGAGGCCGACGTGTTCAGCGACGGGCACGACCTCCTCGGCGTCGAGCTGCAGTGGCGGGCCGTCGACGACAGTCATTGGGTCCGGGCGCGCATGACGGCGCTCGGCAACGACCGCTGGGCGGCGACCCTGCCGTTGCAGCGGCTCGGCCGCCACGAGTTCGCCGTCGAGGCCTGGCTCGATCGCTACGGCAGCCTGGCCCAGGACCTCGCGAAGAAGGTCGAAGCCCGCGTCGACATGGCGCAGGACGTCGTCGAAGGGCGGCTGATGATCGAGGCGGCGCGCGGCCGCGCGCGGGGCGATCTCGCCGGCGAGCTGGAGGCGATCCTGGAGGAGTTCGAGGCCGTCCCGCAGGAGGAGCGGGTCGCGCTGCTCCTCGATCCCGCGACCCGGGCGGCGATGGCGCAGGCCGACGACCGGCCGTTCTCCCTGCGCAGCGAGGTGCAGCGCATCGACGCGGATCGCACGGCGGCCGGCTTCGCCAGCTGGTACGAGCTCTTCCCGCGCTCTCAGACCGACGATCCCAAGCGCCACGGCCGCTTCTCCGACGTGATCGCGCGGCTGCCCGCGATCCGCGCCATGGGCTTCGACGTGCTCTACATGACGCCGATCCATCCGATCGGCGAGCGCAACCGCAAGGGCCGCAACAACAGCCTGACCGCGCGGCCCGGCGATCCCGGCAGCCCCTATGCGATCGGCGGCGCGGCCGGCGGGCACGACGCGATTCATCCGGAGCTCGGCACCGTCGAGGACTTCCGCGCTCTGGTGCGCGCCGCCGACCGGCACGGCATGGAGATCGCGCTCGACTTCGCCATTCAGTGCTCGCCCGACCATCCGTGGCTCGAGCAGCATCCCGGCTGGTTCGCGTGGCGGCCGGACGGCTCGCTGAAATACGCCGAGAACCCGCCGAAGAAATACGAGGACATCGTCAACGTCGACTTCTATGCGAAGGACGCGGTGCCGGATCTCTGGATCGCCCTGCGCGACGTGGTGCGCTACTGGATCGGCGAGGGGGTGCGCACCTTCCGGGTCGACAACCCGCACACCAAGCCGCTGCCGTTCTGGGAATGGCTGATCGCCGACATTCGCGGGGCGCGGCCCGACGTCATCTTCCTGTCGGAGGCCTTCACCCGGCCAAAGCGGATGTACCGGCTCGCGCAGATCGGCTTCTCCCAGTCCTACACCTATTTCACCTGGCGCAACACGAAGCGCGAGCTCACCGAGTACCTGACCGAGCTGACCACGACGGAAGTTCGGGAGTACTTCCGGCCGCATTTCTTCGTGAACACGCCGGACATCAACCCGATTCCGCTGCAGACCGCCGGCCGCAGCGGCTTTCTGTGCCGCGCCGCCCTGGCCGCCACGCTCTCGGGGCTCTGGGGCATGTACAGCGGCTTCGAGCTGCTCGAGGCCGAGCCGATCCCCGGCCGGGAGGAGTACTGGAATTCCGAGAAGTACGAAATCAAGCCGCGCGACTGGAGCCAACCCGGATCGATCATCGAGGACATCGCGCGGCTGAACCGCATCCGCAAGGCCAACCCCGCCCTGCACAGCCATCTGGGCCTCGCCTTCTACAACGCCTTCAACGACCAGATCCTCTACTACGGCAAGAGCACGCCCGCGCGGGAGGAGATCGTCCTCGTCGCCGTCAATCTCGACTTCCACGCCGTGCAGGAATGCGACTTCGAGATTCCGCTCTGGGAATGGGGGCTGCCCGACCACGGTTCGCTCGACGTCGAGGATCTGCTCGCCGATCGCCGTTTCGTGTGGACCGGCAAGATCCAGCATCTCCGCCTCGATCCCGACGAGATGCCCTTCGCCATCTGGCGCGTGCAGCCGCACCGGGGGTGAGGATGCCGCGCCGCCCCAAGCCGACCCTGGCCGACGACCCGCTCTGGTACAAGGACGCGGTCATCTATCAGCTGCACGTGAAGTCGTTCTTCGACAGCAACAACGACGGCGTCGGCGATTTCGCAGGCCTGACCGCCAAGCTCGACCACGTGGTCAGCCTCGGCGCCACCGCCGTGTGGCTGCTGCCGTTCTATCCGTCGCCGCGGCGGGACGACGGCTACGACATCAGCGACTATCTCGACGTGCATCCGGAATACGGCCGGATGCGCGACCTGCGGCAATTCATCGAAGTGGCGCATGAACGCGGGCTCCGGGTCATCACCGAGCTGGTCATCAACCACACCTCGGACCAGCACCCCTGGTTCCAGCGGGCGCGCCGCGCGCGCCGCGGCACGGTGGCGCGCGACTACTACGTCTGGTCCGACGACGACAAGAAATACGCCGGCACGCGCATCATCTTCTCCGACACGGAGAAATCGAACTGGACCTGGGACCCGGTCGCGGAGGCCTATTTCTGGCACAGATTTTACTCACACCAGCCCGATCTGAACTTCGACAATCCCAGGCTGACCGAGGCGGTGCTGCGCGTCATGCGATTCTGGCTCGGCATGGGCGTCGACGGGTTGCGGCTGGACGCCGTGCCCTATCTGGTGGAGCGGGAAGGGACGTCGAACGAGAACCTCCCGGAGACCCACGCGATCCTGAAGCGGATCCGCGCCGAGATGGACGCCGCCTATCCCGGGCGCATGCTGCTCGCGGAGGCGAACCAGTGGCCCGAGGACGCGCAGCAGTATTTCGGCGATGGCGACGAGTGCCACATGGCCTTCCACTTTCCGCTGATGCCGCGCATGTACATGGCGATCGCCCAGGAGGATCGCTTCCCGATCACCGACATCATGCGGCAGACGCCGGACATCCCGCCGAACTGCCAATGGGCCGTCTTCCTGCGCAATCACGACGAGCTGACGCTCGAGATGGTGACCGACCGCGAGCGGGATTACCTGTGGCAGGTCTACGCGGCGGAGCGGCGCGCGCGCATCAATCTCGGCATCCGGCGCCGGCTGGCGCCTCTCCTGGAGCGGGACCGGCGCCGCATCGAGCTGATGAACAGCCTGCTCTTCACCCTGCCGGGGACGCCGGTGATCTATTACGGCGACGAGATCGGCATGGGCGACAACATCCATCTCGGCGACCGGGACGGCGTGCGCACGCCGATGCAGTGGTCGCCGGACCGCAACGGCGGGTTCTCCCGCGCCGACCCGCACCGGCTCGTGCTGCCGCCCATCATGGATCCGCTCTACGGATACCAGACGGTCAACGTGGAGGCGCAGGAGCGCGATCCTCACTCGCTGCTCAACTGGATGCGCCGCATGCTGGTGGTGCGCCGGGAGCACAAGGCGTTCGGCCGCGGCAGCCTGCGCTTCCTGCGCCCCGGCAACCGGAAGGTGCTCGCCTATCTGCGGGAGTACGAGGACGAGACGATTCTCTGCATCGCGACGGTCTCCCGCACCGCCCAGGCCGTGGAGCTCGACCTCGCCGAGTACGCCGGCTACGTCCCCGTCGAGCTCACCGGGCGGTCGATCTTTCCGACCATCGGCAAGCTCACCTATCTGCTGACGCTGCAGCCTTACGGGTTCTACTGCTTCCTCCTGTGTCGCGATGTCGAGCCGCCGGCCTGGAGCGTCGCCACACCGGGCCTGCCCGACTATCACACCTTCGTGCTGCGCGAGTCCCTCGACGAGATTCTGGCGAAGGAGCGGGCGGTTCTGGAGAAGGACGTCCTGCCGGGCTATCTGGCGACCATGCGCTGGTTCCAGGGCAAGCTCGACGCCATCGACCAGGTGTCGCTGTCGATGACCATGCGATTCCCGCCCGACGACAAGGATCAGCTGCTGACCGAGATCGTCGTGCGCGGCGCCGCGGGCGGGGAGAGCCGCTATTTGCTGCCGCTCGCGCCGGCCTGGGAGGATGGCCCGAACTGGCCCGTGAGCACCCCGCATGCGCTGGCCCGCGTGCGCAGGGGGCGGCGCGTCGGGCTGCTGACGGATGCCATGACGACGCCCGGCTTCGTGCATGCCTTGATGGCTGCGCTCCGCCGCGGCGACCGCCTGGCTGCGGCTGGCGGCGAAATCGTGTTCGCGCCCACCGAGAGGCTGCAGGATGTCGAGATCGCGCCCGATGCGGAGGTCGACTGGCCGGGCGGCGAGCAGAGCAACAGCTCCGTCCTCGTCGGCCGGAAGGCGATCATCAAGCTCATCCGCCGGCTCGTGGAGGGCGTCCATCCTGAAGCCGAGATGGGACGCGAGCTCACCTTGCGAGGATTCCAGAACTCGGCGCCGATGCTGGGCGAGGTGATGCGTCGCACGGCGGATGGCCAATCCTACACCTTGGCGATCGTCCACGGGTTCGTCCAGAACCAGGGGGACGGCTGGCGATGGACCATCGACTACGTCGGCCGCACGCTCGACGAGCTTCAGGTCACGGGCGGGGGCGAAGAGGGGGACCGCAGGTCCTTCGCCGCCTACCGGGTGTTCGCCGGCATGCTCGGGCGGCGTCTTGGCGAGATGCATAGCATCCTCGCCCAGCCGAGCGAGGATCCCGATTTCGCGCCGAAGCTGGCCGGCAAGGCCGACGTGCAGGCCTGGCGGAAGGAGGTCGCGGCGCAGCTCACGGCCGCGTTCGACGCGCTCCGCCGCACCGAGCTGCAGCAGCCGGAAGACCGCGAGCTTGCCGAGCGCGTCCTCTCCCGCTCGAAGGAGCTGCAGGCGGCAGTCGCGGCGCTCGCCGCCGCAGGCCTCGGCACGCTGCGGACCCGGATCCACGGCGACCTGCATCTCGGCCAGGTGCTGGTGACCGCCGGGGATGTCCTTATCATCGACTTCGTGGGCGAGCCGACGCGGCCGCTGTCCTAACGCCGGGCCAAGGCGAGCCCCTGGCGCGACGTGGCGGGCGTGATGCGGTCCTTCGACTACGCCTCGGAGATGGTCGAGAAGAGCCGCAGGGAATCCGGCGGCCCGTTCACCGAGGCCGAGCCGAGGGCGATCCTGCGCCTGTTCCGCGAGACGGCCGGGGCGAGCTTCCTGGCCGGATACCGCGAAACGGCGCCGGCCGGGCTGGGGGAGCCCGGCGATCTGCTGGAGCTCTTCCTGCTGCACAAGGCGGCCTACGAGATCTGCTACGAGGCGGCCACCCGGCCGGCCTGGCTCGACCTGCCGCTGCGCGGTCTCGCCGAGATGATGGATCGCCTGATTCGCACGGAGGCATCGGCCACGTGACCCAGATCGCCATCGACAGCGCCGATTTCGAGATCATCGCCGGCGACGCGGTGTCGGGACGGCTCAGCGATCCCTTCGCCTTTCTCGGGCCGCATCGGGTGGGCGCGGGCACCATGCTGCGCGCCTTCCTGCCCGGGGCGCAAGCGGTGGAGGCGCGGGCGCGCGACGACGGCGGGCTCCTGGGCGAGCTCGCCGAAACATCCTTCGCGGGGCTCTTCATCGGCGAGCTTCGCGAGATGCGGCCCTATCTCCTGCGCATCAGCTGGCCGGAAGCGGTTCAGGAGACGGAAGATCCCTACTCCTTCGGCTTCGTTCTCGGCGATCTCGACCTTCATCTCTTCGCCGAGGGGTCGCACTGGCATCTCGCCGAGCGCATGGGCGCGCAGCCCCGGGAGATCGACGGGGTGAGCGGGGTCGCCTTCTCCGTCTGGGCGCCGAACGCGCGCCGGGTCGCCGTCGTCGGCGACTTCAACAGCTGGGACGGGCGACGCCACCCCATGCGGCTGCGCCACGGCGCCGGGGTGTGGGAGCTGTTCGTGCCGCGCATCGGCCCCGGCGAACGCTACAAGTTCGAGATCATCGGCTATCACGGCGAGGTCCTGCCGCAGAAGGCGGATCCGCTGGCCCGGGCGGCGGAGCGGCCGCCGGCCACCGCATCCATCGTCGCCGCCCCCGATCTGCTGCGCTGGACCGACGGCGCCTGGATGGCGGAGCGCGGCCGCCGCCAGACGCGCGAGGCGCCCATCGCGATCTACGAGATGCATGCGGGATCCTGGCTGCGTCCGCGCGACGACCCGCGCGGCGTGTTCGACTGGGACGGGCTGGCGAAGAAGCTCATCCCCTATGTGCTCGACATGGGATTCACCCATGTGGAGCTGCTTCCGGTCATGGGCCATCCCTTCGCCGGCTCCTGGGGCTATCAGCCGCTGTCGCTGTTCGCGCCGGCGGCCCAGCTAGGCGAGCCGGCCGGGCTCGCGCGCTTCGTCAACGCCTGTCACGAAGCCGAGCTCGGCGTCATTCTCGACTGGGTGCCGGGGCATTTCCCGAACGACGCGCACGGCATGGTCCGCTTCGACGGCACGGCGCTCTACGAGCACCAGGACCCGCGAGAGGGCCTGCATCGCGACTGGGACACGCTCATCTACAATTACGGGCGGCGCGAGGTGCAGGGCTTCCTGATCGCCAGCGCGCTGCACTGGCTCGAGCATTTCCACATGGACGGCCTCCGGGTCGATGCGGTCGCGTCCATGCTGTACCGCAACTACAGCCGCGGTCCCGGCGAGTGGGTGCCGAACCGCTTCGGCGGCCCGGAGAACCTGGAGGCGATCGACTTTCTCCGCCGGATGAACGACATCGTCGCCGAACGGCAGCCGGGCGCCATCACGATCGCGGAGGAATCGACCGCCTGGCCGGGCGTCTCCGCGTCGACCAGGGACGGCGGCCTCGGCTTCTCATACAAGTGGAACATGGGGTGGATGCACGACACGCTGCACTACATGTCGCGCGAGCCCATCCACCGGGCATGGCATCATCACGACATCACCTTCGGGCTGCATTACGCCTTTTCCGAGCGCTTCGTGCTGCCGCTCTCCCATGACGAGGTGGTGCACGGGAAACGTTCCCTGATCGGCCGGATGCCCGGCGACCAGTGGCAGCGCTTCGCCAATCTTCGGGCCTACTTCGCCTTCATGTGGGGGCATCCAGGCAAGAAGCTGCTGTTCATGGGCGGGGAGATCGCCCAGGAAAGAGAATGGAATCACGAGGGGGAGATCGACTGGTTCCTCCTCGAGCGGCCGGAGCATGCGGGAATCCAGCGGCTCGTCCGCGACCTCAACCGGCTCTACGGAACCGAGCGTGCGCTCCATGCCGCCGACAGCGAGCCGCAGGGCTTCCAGTGGGTGATCGGCGACGACTCGGCGAACAGCGTCTTCGCCTTCCTGCGCTTCGGCGAGGGCGGCCGGCCGATCCTCTGCGTGTTCAACATGACGCCGGCGCCGCGGCGGGCCTACAGGATCGGCGTGCCCGAGCCGGGGTTCTGGCGCGAGCTGCTCAACACGGACGCGGCGATCTATGGCGGCAGCAACATGGGCAATGGCGGCGGCGTCGACGCGGCCGGTGGCCCGGCGCACGGCCGGGCGCAGTCGCTCGAGCTGACCTTGCCGCCGTTATCCGCGCTCTATCTCGGCCGGGGGGCATAGCCATTGGCGCGCCTGCCGCCCCGCCTCCTGCCGGGCCTGCCCTATCCGCTGGGCTCCCGGTGGGACGGGCTCGGCATCAACTTCGCCGTGTTCTCGGCCCATGCCGACAAGATCGAGCTCTGCCTGTTCGACCCGTCGGGCCGGCGGGAAATCGCGCGGTATGCGCTGCCGGAGTACACCAACGAAGTCTGGCACGGCTATCTGCCCGACGTGGCGCCGGGGCTGCTCTACGGCTATCGCGCCTATGGGCCGTACGATCCCAGGAACGGGCATCGCTTCAACCACCATAAGCTGCTCCTCGATCCTTACGCCCAGGCCTTCGCCGGCACGGTCAAATGGAACGACGCCCTGTTCGGATACCGTCTCCATTCGACGCGCGCCGACCTGTCTTTCGACCGGCGCGATACCGCGATGGCCATGCCGAAGTCCATCGTGGTCGATGATCCCTTCCACTGGGGCGACCACAGCCTGCCGAACCGGCCCTGGTCGGAGACGGTGATCTACGAGGCGCATGTGCGCGGCCTCACCATGCTGTTCGACGAGGTGCCGTCGCAGGAGCGCGGCACCTTCGCGGCGCTCGGCCATCCCCGGGTGATCGAGCATCTCCGCCGGCTCGGCGTCACCGCTCTCGAGCTGCTTCCGATCCATGCCTATCTCCAGGACCGGGCTCTGCTCGAGAAGGGGCTGTCCAACTACTGGGGCTACAACACCCTGTCCTTCTTCGCGCCGGAACGGCGGTACTTCTCCACCGGCGCGCTGAACGAGCTCAGGATCGCCATCCGCCGCCTGCATGCGGCAGGCATCGAGGTGATCCTCGACGTGGTCTACAACCACACCTGCGAAGGCAACGAGCTGGGCCCCACCCTGTCGTTCCGCGGCCTCGACAACGCCAGCTATTACCGACTGCATCACGACAACCTGCGCCACTGCGTCAACGATACCGGCACCGGCAACACGCTCAATCTCAGCCACCCCTGCGTGCTGCAGCTGGTCCTGGATTCCTTGCGCTACTGGTCGACCGCCTTCCAGGTCGACGGCTTCCGCTTCGACCTCGGGGTCACGCTCGGACGCGAATTCCACGGTTTCGACGAAGGCGCGGGCTTCTTCGACGCGCTCCGCCAGGATCCCGTCCTGGGCCGCCGCAAGCTCATCTTCGAGCCCTGGGACATCGGCCCGGGCGGATATCACCTGGGCCAGCACCCGCCGGGATCGGCCGAGTGGAACGACCGGTTCCGCGACACCGCGCGGCGCTTCTGGCGCGGCGATCCCGGCATGTGCGGCGAGATGGGCCGCCGCCTCTCCGGGTCGGGCGACATCTTCGACCGGGCCGGCCGGCGGCCCTGGGCGTCGATCAACTTCGCGACCTCCCATGACGGCTTCACCTTGCACGACCTGACCAGCTACGAGGTCAAGCACAACGAAGCGAACGGCGAGGACAACGCCGACGGCCACAATCACAACTACGCCTGCAACTGGGGCGTCGAGGGCCCGACCGAGGACGACGAGATCCTGGCGATGCGCGAGCGGGTGAAGCGCTCGCTGCTGACGACCGTCTTCCTGTCGCTCGGCACGCCGATGCTGCTGGCCGGCGACGAGCTCTGCCGCACCCAGCTCGGCAACAACAACGCCTACTGCCAGGACAACGAGGTCTCGTGGATCGACTGGGAGCTCCTGAGGACAGAGGCCGGCGCTTCCCTGGCGCGGTTCGTCGCGCGGCTGACGGCGCTGCGCCGACAGCACCCGGTGATCCGGTCCGAGCGCTTCCTGCACGGCCAGGAGAAGCCCCATCCGGAGATTCCGGACATCGACTGGTTCGACATGGACGGCAAGGTCATGGAGCCGGAGGACTGGGACCACCCGGAGATGCGCTCGCTCGTCATGCGCCGTGCCGGCCTGCGCGAGGACGGGAGCATCGAGGTGATCGCGCTGCTCCTCAATGCATCGGCCGAGGCGCTGCTGTTCCGGCTGCCGCCGCCGGCTCTCGTCTGGAGGGTTCTGATCGACAGCGCAGATCCGGACGGGCTGCCGCGCAAGCTGGACGGCGACGAGGTGACGGTGGAGGACCGCGCCGCCGTGGTGGTCGGCGCCATTCTGGGGAGCGGGACGGAATGACCGCATACTCGGTGGAGCTCGGGTCCGGGGCGACGCTGATCGGCCCGAACAGGACCCGCTTCCGCATCTGGGCGCCGGCTCAGCGGGGCGTGGCGGTGGTCGTCGAAGGCCGGGAGCCCGCTCCCATGCATCCCCTGCCCGGCGGCTGGTTCGAGCTCTTTCTGCCCTGCGGCGCCGGCACCCGCTATCGCTACCGCCTCGATGACGGCACGCTGGTGCCGGATCCCGCCTCCCGCGCGCAGGACGGCGACGTGCACGGGCCCAGCATCGTCGTCGATCCGCGGGGCTATACCTGGCGCAATCGCGCCTGGCAGGGGCGGCCCTGGCGCGAGACGGTGCTCTACGAGCTCCATGTCGGGCTGTTGGGCGGCTTTGCGGGCGTGGCGGAGCGCCTGCCGGCCCTGGCGGAGCTCGGCGTCACCGCGGTCGAGCTCATGCCGGTCGCCGAGTTTCTTGGCGGCCGCAACTGGGGCTATGACGGCGTGCTGCCCTTCGCGCTTGACGCATCCTACGGCTCGCCGGACGATCTCAAGGCGCTCGTCGACCGGGCGCATGATCTCGGCCTCGCCGTCTTTCTCGACGTCGTCTACAACCATTTCGGGCCGGACGGAAACTGGCTCGGCCGGTACGCGCCCGAGTTCTTCCGCGACGACCTCGACACGCCCTGGGGCGGCGCGATCGATTTCCGCCGCGAGGAGGTGTCGCGCTTCTTCGTCGAGAACGCGCTCTACTGGCTGTGCGAGTACCGCTTCGACGGGCTGCGCTTCGACGCGGTGCACGCCATCGCGCCCAACGCCTGGCTGTCCACCCTCGCCCGCGACCTGAGGCGCCGTGTCGAGCCGGGACGCCATGTCCATCTGGTGCTCGAGAACGACGACAACCAGGCGCATCTCCTGAGCGACGGATTCGATGCGCAATGGAACGACGACTTCCATCACGTGATGCACGTGCTGCTGACCCGGCAGGTCGAAGGGTACTACGCGGATTATGTCGAGGATGCGACCGCCAAGCTCCTCCGGGCACTGGCTTCGGGTTTCGTCTATCAGGGGGAGCCCTCCGCCCATCGCGAGGGGCGCCCGCGCGGCGAGCCGAGCGCGCATCTGCCGCCCACGGCCTTCGTCTCCTTCCTGCAGAACCACGACCAGATCGGCAACCGGGCCTTCGGCGAGCGGCTCACCGTGCTCGTCGACCCGGATGCGCTGCGCGCCGCCACGGCGGTGCTGCTGCTGTCGCCGCAGATCCCCTTGCTCTTCATGGGCGAGGAAGAGGGCAGCCGGCAGCCGTTCCTGTACTTCACCAGTCATCACGGCGAGCTCGCCGAGGCGGTGCGCGAAGGCCGGCGGCGCGAGTTCGCGTCCTTTCCGGCCTTCAAGGATCCGGCCAAGCGCAGCCAGATTCCCGACCCGAACGACCCTGCCACCTTCGAAGCCTCGCGGCCGTTCGGCGCCGACTCCGGGGACGAGCGGCAGGAGTGGCGCGCGTTCTACCGGCGGCTGCTCGAGCTGCGGCGCAACCTGATCGTGAGCCGGCTGGATGGTGCGCGCGCATTGGACGGAGTCGCGCTTGGCGAGGGCGCCCTGTCGATGCGCTGGCGCATGGGCGACGGCGCGCGGCTGACCATTCTCACCAATCTCAGCTCGTCGACCGTCGATCCGGGCGGCGCGAGTCTTCCCGACGCTCCACCGATCTTCTCCTGTTCCAGCGGGCGGGACCTGGCGCCGCTGCCGCCGCATTCGACGGTGGTCTGGCTGGAGACGTCGAGATGAGGCAGGGGATCGCCGCACTGGCCGAAGCGGTCGGGCTCGAAGACCGTTGGACCGATGCGGCCGGCGCGCCCCAAATCGTATCCGAGGAGGTGATGCGCCGCGTGCTGTCGGCCATGGGATTCCCATGCGAGACGCCGCGGCAGCTCGCCGAGAGCCGCGGCACCGTGGAGGCGCAGCGCCGCCGAGGCCGCTCGAGCTTCGTCACGGCCGAGCTGGGCGAGCCCGTGATCCTGCCGGACGCGGCGGCCGGCGCCGGGGCGCTCCGCCTCCAGCTGGAGAGCGGCGAGACGAGAGACGTGCGCCTGCGCAGGAAGGCCGGGCAGGCCGTGCTGCCGCCGATCGACCGGCCGGGCTATCACCGGCTCGAGGATGGCAGCCATGCCGTGACCATCGCCGTCGCGCCGCGCCGGGCCCACGCCGTCGCCGATGCCGCGCCGGGCCGAAAGCCGTGGGGCCTCGCGGTCCAGCTCTACAGCCTGCGCGGCGACCGCGGCGAAGCCTTCGGCGATTTCGGCGCGCTCGCCGGCTTCGCGCGATCCGCCGCCGGCGAGGGGGCGGACGCCGTCGCCATCAGCCCGGTCCACGCGCTCTTCGCGGCCGACCCGTCGCGCTACAGCCCCTACGCGCCGTCGAGCCGCGATTTCCTGAACGTGCTCTACGCGGCGCCCGACGCCGCGCTGGGCGAAGCCTTTGTCTCCGCGGCGCTGGCGGTTCACGGCAGCGCAGCGCAGGGACCGGTCACCGAGGACGACCTGATCGACTGGACGGACGCGGGACAGGCGAAGCTGCAGCAGCTCGCGCAGCTCCATGCCGCGTTCCGGAGCGGCGCGTCCGCCGCGGCGCATGCCGAATTCGAGAGCTTCCGCCGCGAAGGCGGCGATGCGCTCGAGGCGCATGCCTGCTTCGAGGCGCTGCACGGCCATTTCCGGCGTGCGGGTCTTCCCGGCGACTGGCAGGGCTGGCCGGCGGAGTTCAGGAACCCCGGCAGCCGGGCCGTCGGCGATTTCGTGGCCTCGCATGTCGAGGAGGTCGAGTTCCACCTGTTCCTGCAGTGGCTGGCCGAGCGCAGCCTCGCGGCCGCCCAGGCGGAGGCGAGGGGGGCGGGCATGGCGATCGGCCTGATCTCCGACCTGGCGATCGGGCTCCATGGCGGGGGAAGCCATGCCTGGAGCCGGCCCGACGAGCTGCTGGCGGGGCTGAGCGTCGGCGCGCCGCCCGATCCGCTCAACATACGCGGGCAGAGCTGGGGACTGACCGCCATCTCGCCGCAGGCGCTGGCGACGAGCGGCTACGCGCCGTTCCTGGCCACGCTGCGCGCGGCGCTGCGCCACGCCGGCGGCATCCGCATCGACCACGTGCTCGGGCTCAACCGGCTCTGGCTCGTTCCCGAGGGCGCGCCGCCGACCGAAGGCGCCTATCTGAGATATCCGTTGCGCGACCTGCTGCGCCTGCTCGCGCTCGAATCGCAGCGGCACGAGGCGATCGTGATCGGCGAGGATCTCGGCACCGTGCCGGAGGGTTACACGGAGCGGCTCGGCTCGCACGGGATCATGGGGATGAGCGTGCTGTGGTTCGAGCGCACGGAAGAGGGCGGCTTCACGCCGCCGGAGTCGTGGCAGGCCGGGCGCGCCGCGCTCACCACCACGCACGACCTGCCGACGATCGCCGGCTGGTGGCGCGGGCGCGACATCGACTGGGCGGAGCGCTGCAATATCCTGCACAGCGCCGACGAGGCCGAGACGGCGCGCGAGACACGGGCCAGGGATCGGGAGAGGCTCTGGGATGCCTGCGTCGGCGCCGGCACGGCCGAAGGCGCCATGCCCGAGACGGACGAACCTGCCGCCGTGGTCGATGCGGCGATCGGCTTCGTCGCCGCGACGCGCGCCGATCTGGTCCTCGTCCCCATCGAGGATGCGCTCGGCCTGGAAGAGCAGCCGAATCTGCCCGGCACGATCGACGAGCATCCCAACTGGCGTCGCCGCCTGCCGCCGAACGAGAAATCGCGGCTGTCGCAGCCCGACGCGGCCGCGCGGCTCGACCGGCTGCGCCGGGGCCGCGCCAAGCCATGACGCCGCGCGCCACGATCCGGCTGCAGCTGCACAAGGAGTTCGGCTTCGACGCCGCCGCCGCCGCCGTCCCGTACTGCGCGGCGCTCGGCGTCAGCCATCTCTACATCTCGCCGATCCTGGTGGCGCGGCCCGGTTCGCTGCATGGCTACGACGTGGTCGATCACGGCGCGATCAACCCGGAGCTCGGCGGGGACGCCGCCTTCGCCCGGCTGGCCGATGCGCTGCGGCGACACGGCCTCGGCCTCATCCTCGACATCGTGCCGAACCACATGGCGGTCGATCGCCGCAACTGGCGCTGGCTCGACGTGCTGGAGAACGGGCCGGACAGCGCCCAGGCCGCCTTCTTCGACATCGAGTGGCAGACGCCGGATCCTGCCCTTGCCGGCAAGGTGCTCGTCCCGGTGCTCGGTGCGCCGTATGGCGAGATCCTGCGCGAGCGGCAGATCACGCTGCGGCTCGACCAGGCCGGCGGGCGGATCGTCGCCGCCTATGGGGACCACGTCCTGCCGATCCGCCGCGACGACTATGCCGACACTCTGCGCGCCGCCGCCGGACCGGCCGCCGCCTTCGTCGGGCAGCTCGCGGCGAGCGGCGACGATGCGGCCGCCCGCGATGCCGCCTGGCAGAAGCTCGCGCACGCGGCACGGAGCGACGAGGCCGTTCGGGGCACGCTGGACGAGGCGCTGGCCGGCTACGCCGCCGATCCGGCGCGGCTTCACGGGCTGCTGGAGCGCCAGCACTATCGCGTCGCCTGGTGGCGCATCGCCGGCGACGAGCTGAACTGGCGGCGGTTCTTCGACATCAACGAGCTGATCGCCATCCGGGTCGACCGCCCGGAGGTGTTCGACGCGGCGCACGAGATCGCGCTGCGCCTCTACGAAAACGGACTCGTGGACGGCCTGCGCGTCGACCATATCGACGGCCTCACCGATCCCGCCGCCTATTGCCGTCGCCTGCGCGACGAGCTGTCGGCGCGCCGGCCGCGCCGCCCGGCGGAAGCGGCGGACGGGCCCGGCTATCTGATCGTCGAGAAGATCCTGGCCTCGGGCGAAGCGCTGCCGGAGGACTGGCCGGTGGACGGCACCACCGGCTACGACTTCATGAACGAGGTGGCGGCCCTGCTGCACGACGCCGACGCCGCCCCGGCCTTGGGTCAGCTCTGGTCCAGCATCTCCGGCCGTCCCGAAGGCTTCGAGCCGGAGGAGGAGGCCGCGCGCGCCGAGATCCTGGAGCGCCATTTCGCCGGGCAGCTCGAAGCCGCGACCCGGGCGCTCCATCGCCTCGCCCGGCTCGAGCTCGAAACGCGCGACTTCTCGCGCGCCGGGCTGCGGCGCGCCCTGGTCGCGCTGCTCTGCGCCTTCGGCCGCTATCGGACTTACGCCACCGTGGCCGGCGGCCATTCCAGAGACCGCAATGCGCTCGAAGAGGGCCGGGCCAAGGCCCGGCACAGGCTCGGCGCGGCGGACGGCCCGGCGCTCGACTGGATCGTCGACCTTCTCGGCCGGCGGCCCTATCGGCGGGAGGAGGAAGGGAGGGCCGCCATCCGCTTCCAGCAGCTGAGCGCGCCGCTCGCCGCCAAGGCGGTGGAGGATACCGCCTTCTATCGCTACGGCCGGCTGCTGTCGCGCAACGATGTCGGCTTCGACGCCGATCGCCTCGGCGCGCGCCCGGCCGATTTCCATCGGGTGACAGCGGATCGCGCGGCGCGCCATCCGGCCACGCTCCTCGCCACGGCGACCCACGATCACAAGCGCGGCGAGGACGTCCGCGCGCGTCTTGCCGTGCTCGGCGACCTGCCGTCCCTCTGGACCCGGACCGTGCATGACTGGCTGGCCATGAATGGCGGGCTGCGGCCGGAAGGCTTCGCCCCGGCCGACGAGTACGTGCTCTACCAGACCATCGTGGGCGCCTGGCCGCTCGGCCTCCGGCCCGACGACCGCATCGGCCTGTCCGCCTTCGCCGACCGGGTGGGGCAATGGCAGCTGAAGGCGCTGCGGGAAGGCAAGCTTCGGTCCTCCTGGGCGGCGCCCGACACCGCGTACGAGGAGGCCGCGGAAGGATATCTTCGCAGCCTGCTCGATCCGGGACGCTCCGCGCCCTTCGTCTCCAAGCTGCATGAGGTCGTCGAGACGATCGCGCCGGCGGGCGCGGCGAACGGACTCGCCCAGGCGCTGCTCCGCTGCACCGTGCCTGGCGTTCCGGACCTCTACCAGGGCGCCGAGTTCTGGGACTTCAGCCTGGTCGATCCGGACAATCGCCGGCCGGTCGACTTCGCCGCGCGCGCCGCGGCCCTGAACGCCGACGGCCCCGCGGCCGGGCTGCTGGAGTCCTGGCGCAGCGGGGCGGTGAAGCAGGCCGTCATCGCGGCGGCGCTGCAGCTGCGCCGAAGCATGCCGGAGCTGTTCGCCTCCGGCTCCTTCGAGCAGCTGTCCAGCGAGGGCCGCTTCCCGGACCGGGTCTATGCGCTCGTCCGGCGCGCGGGCGGCGACTGCGTTCTCGTCGCGGTCGGCCGGCTCTGCGGGGCGGCTCTCGCCGGCCAAACGCTGCCTTTGCCGCCGCCGGCGTCCTGGGAGGATACCGCCATCGTCCTGCCGCCCGATCTTGCGAGTCGATCCTGGCAGAACGCGCTGTCCGACGGGACTGTCGACCAGCCAATGCCCGAAATGCCCGCCCGCCAGCTGTTTTCCGGATTGCCCGTGGCGCTCCTCGTCGCCCAGGACGGCTGAGAAAAATAGTTCCCGAGCTGGTGAACCTTTCATACCGGCTGCGTGTTGTGCCTGCGCTGCTCCCAACGAGCGGCGCGGCAGGCAGGGCAGGCCGTGAGATCATCCACCGGGAAGGTCGTAAGCCTTCCACCCGAGCAGACGTCCATCGGCGATCATGGCGCGCAGCCTGCTCCCTTGGCCGGGGGCGGCCGACGGCCGCGCATCCTGTTCGTCACCTCCGAGATCGCGGATTACGTGAAGACCGGCGGGCTCGGCGAGGTGTCGTCCGCCCTGCCGCGCATCCTGCGCCTGTATTACGACGTGCGCGTGCTCGTGCCGGGATATCCGCAGGTGCTCTCCTCCGGCGCCCGGATCTCGATCGTCGGCCGGCTCCCTCGGCAGCGCGACATTCCCGCCTGCGAGCTCGGCGAGATGGCGACTGCGGACGGGCTGCGTCTCTACGTGCTGATCTGCCCGGAGCTCTTCGATCGCGGCGGCACCCCCTATGGCGACGAGACCGGCGCCGACTGGCAGGACAACGACATCCGCTTCGCCCGGCTGGGCCTCGCCGCCGCCGATATCGCGTCCGGGCGCGTCGGCCTCGACTGGCGTCCCGACCTGGTCCATGCCCATGACTGGCAGGCCGCCCTCGCCCCGGCCTATCTGGCGTGGCGCGGCGTGAACGTCCCCACGGTCTTGACCATTCACAACCTCGCCTATCAGGGGCTGTTCGACCGGGGACGGCTTTCCGGGCTGGCGATCCCCGACTCCGCCTACACCGTCGAGGGCGTGGAGTTCTATGGCCGGCTGTCCTTCCTCAAGGCGGGGCTGTTCTACGCGACCCATATCACCACGGTCAGCAGCACCTACGCGCGGGAGATCACGACCCCGGAGCTCGGATGCGGCTTCGACGGGCTGCTCAGGATGCGGGCGGAGCAGGGGCGGCTGAGCGGGATCCTGAACGGCATCGATGCGAGCTGGGACCCGCGCACCGATCCGCATCTGGTCGGGCATTTCGAGCCCGGCCGCTGGGAGGGCAAGCAGGCGAATGCCGACCAGGTGCGCCAGGCCTTCGGGCTGTCGGTCGCGCGCGGCCCGCTCTTCGCCGTGGTATCGCGTCTGGTACACCAGAAGGGCCTCGACATCGCCATCGAGGCGGCGGAATCGGTGGTGGCGCAGGGCGGTCAGCTCGTAGTGACCGGCCGGGGCGAGCGTCCGGTGGAGGAGGCCTTCGCCCGGCTGGCCGAACGGCATCCGGGATCGGTCGGCGTCAAGATCGGCTTCGAGGAGACCGAGGCGCGCCGCATGTTCGCCGGCAGCGACTTCTTCCTGATGCCGTCCCGGTTCGAGCCCTGCGGGCTCGGGCAGATGTACGCCCAGCGCTTCGGCTCCCTGCCGATCGCGCACGAAACCGGCGGGCTGGCGGATACCATCCAGGACGGCGAAACCGGCTTTCTCTTCCGCTCGCTCACGGTCGCGGGCCTCACCCGGGCCGTCCGGCGGGCCTTCGACGTCTTCGAGTCCCCCGCCAGGATCGATGCGATGCGTCTGGCCGCCATGCGGCAGGAATTCGACTGGAAGCATTCGGCGCGGAGCTATCGGGCCATCTTCAGCAAGGCGATGGCCTTCGGCCAGATCGGCCGCGCGATGCCGCGTGCGGAGACCGCCCGGATCCAGGCGCGCGACGCGGCCTTCGCCGTGCGCTAGCGCCGGACCCGGACCGCGGGTCGCGCCGGTCCGCTTGTCAGCGAGCTGCCAGATCGAATAGGGTCGCCTGAGGCGCGCGTCCCGCGCGCGCAACCCCGCACTGGGAGACGAGAGATGAAGACTCCGATCTTCGAGGGAATCATGAGCGTCGTGGTGACGCCGTTCGATCGGCAGGGTCGGATCGACCTCGGCGTGCTCGGCCGCCAGCTCGACTTTCTCCTGGAGAACGGGGTGCACTGGATCGTCCCCGGCGGGACGACCGGAGAGTACTACGCCCAGAGCGTCGAGGAGCGGAAACAGGTCCTCTCCTTCGTCGCCGAGCATGTCGGAACCCGCGCAGAGCTCGCCGCCGGCACGAACAGCGCGCGCCCTGCGGAGACGGTCGAGCTCAGTGCCCACGCGAAGGGGCTCGGCTACAAGGCGCTGATGCTCGCGGCGCCGTACTACTCCCTGCCGACCACCGACGAGCTCGCGGCGCATTTCCGCGCCATGGCCGGCGAGACCGGGATGCCCAACATCCACTACAACTTCCCCGCCCGGACCGGCGTCGACATGACGCCGGACTTCCTGCGGTCGGTCGTCGACATGCCGGCGATCTGCGCGATCAAGGAATCGAGCGGCTCCTTCGCGCGCATGCTCGAGCTCGTGCTGCATTTCGACGGCCAGCTGCAGCGCATCTGCGGCGCCGACGATCAGGCGGTGGACAGCTTCCTGTGGGGCGCGCGGAGCTGGATCGCCGGCGCCTCGAACTTCCTTCCGGCGGAGCATGTGGCGCTGTACGAGGCCTGCGTGGTGAGGAAGGACTTCGTGCTGGGCCAGAAGCTGATGCGGGCCATGCTGCCGGTGTTCTACCTGCTGGAGCAGGGCGGCAAGTACATCCAGTACGTGAAGTACGGCTGCGAGCTGGCCGGCCTGCCGGTCGGCACGACGCGCGGTCCGCTCATGCCGCTGAGCGACGCCGAGAAGGCGCAGTTCAGAAGCCTCTACGAGGGCGTGAAGGCCGCCGGTCTCGACAAGCTGGCAGCCTGATCTCCTTCCAGGCCCTGACCGCGCCGACGGAACGCCGGTTCTCGTCCGTGCGTTAAGTCCTCGCTGCGCGCGAGGACACGGCGATGTCGTGGGTGTGGAAGACCGTCGCAATCATCTTTGGCGTCCTGGTCGTGCTCGTCGTCGCGGCCGGCGCGGCACTGATCCTCATCGACTGGAACCGGTTTCGCGGCACGGCGGAGGGGTTCCTCAGCGAAGCGGCCGGGCGCGAGGTTCGGATCGGCCATCTGGACGTGGAGCCCGGATGGACCACGACGATCGTCCTGCGCGACCTGCACGTCGCGAACGCGGACTGGGCGGCAGCCGAGGGCGGCGCCGCGGATGCGTTTCTCAAAGTGAAAGAGGCGGTTCTCACGATTGAAACGCTTTCGCTCCTCGGCCGGCTGAGCCTGCCGCGCGTCCACCTCCGGCAACCGGTCATCAACGCCGAGCGCAGCCCCGACGGCAAGGCGAACTGGGATCTGGCGCCCGCCGCGGAGGCCGCCGGCGAGGTCGCGGCACCGGACGAGCGGGAAGAGTTTCCTTACATCGGCGAACTGGTCGTCGACGACGGCCGGCTGACCTATGTCGACCCGACGCGCGGCCTCGATCTCGACGGCACGGTCTCGACGGCGGTGGGCGAGACCACGCGCAATCTCGAGCTGGAGCTCGAAGGCTCGCTCGAGGAGCGCCCGGTGCATCTGTCCTTCGTCGGCGGATCGCTGCTGCATCTGCGGGAGTCGGAGGAGCCCTATCCCTTCGACATCGACTTCACCGCCGGGGACACGAAAGTCGCGGCGGAAGGGACGGCGGCCGATCCGGTCAAGCTCGAAGGCGTCGCCGTGCAGCTCAGTGTCGCCGGCCCGTCCATGGCGGAGATCTTTCCCATCTTCGGCATCCCCTTGCCGGAGACCGCCCCCTACAGCCTGGCCGGCCGGCTCGAGCGGGAGGGGCAGGTCTGGCGATTCGAGAACTTCCAGGGCAAGGTCGACGACAGCGACCTGCGCGGCACGCTGTCGGTCGACTACACGCCGGAGCGGCCGTATCTCGAAGCGGTTCTGGAGTCGGAGAAACTCGACCTGCACGATCTGCTCGGGCTCGTCGGCGTCGATCCCAAGGCGGTCGAAGGCGGCGCGCCGGAGGAGGCCGAAGAGGAAGCCGAAGGGGAGGGCGGAGGCGGGCTGCTGCCCGACACGCCGCTCGATGCCGAGCGCCTCAACGCCATGGACATGGATGTCCGGCTGAAGGGGGACCGCGTCGAATCGCAGTTCGTGCCGATGGATGCGCTCGACATGCGCTTCGTGGTCGAGCAGGGCCGGCTGCGCGTCGAGCCCCTGACCTTCTTCGTGGCCGATGGGCAGATCGAGGGCGCAGTCGCCATCGATGCGCGGCAGGATCCGCCGGCCGGCGCGGCGGATCTGGCCGTCGAGCAGCTCGATCTCAGGCCCTTCTTCAGGAACAGCGACTTCGTCAACGAGATGGGGGGGCGCTTCGTCGGCCGCATCGATCTCGAGGGCACGGGGCAGAGCCTGGCGGACATGCTGGGCACGGCGAACGGTTCGATCGTGATCGGAATGCGCGACGGCAGCATCAGCGCGCTCCTCGTCGAGGCCGCCGGGCTCGACCTGGTGGAGGCGCTGGCCCTGTTGACGCAGGGCGATGTCGCCGTCGGAATCCGCTGCGGCCTGGTGGAGGCGGCGGTTGCGGACGGCGTCGTCCGCATCGAGCGCGGGGTGATCGACACCACGGACTCGCTGCTTCTCGTTCAGGGTGGGGTCGATCTCGGCGAGGAGGCCGTCGACATCCTGATAGAGGCGCGGGAGAAGGACTTCAGCCTGATCGATGCGGCCGCTCCGGTCCGGGTCGAGGGGCCGTTCGCCGATCCCGGCGTCGCCATCGGCGGCGTCGACCCGCTGCCGTTCTTCGAGATGGGCGAGCAGAAGGACATCGATTGCGGCGCGCTGCTGTCGGAGCCCGAGGCGCAGAGCCCGCAATAGCGGCCGGTCACCCGGCCAGAGCGGCGGCGACGATGGCCAGCACCACACCGCCGACCAGCCCCGACAGGAAGACGACCCGCCGTCGCCGGGTGGTGAGGACGATGCGCCCCTGCCGCGCCTCCTCGGCCCCGATCACGGTCGGACCATCGGCGCTGCCGGAGCGCGTGGATCTGTCTTGCCGTGCCATGCGGCGGCTCCGGAAAAGAAGAAGAGCCGGACGGCGCCGCGCCGCCCGGCTCTCCAGCGTCGGCAGGCTTACTGCTGGTCCGCCGGAGCGGGAGCGGTAGGCGTGGCCGTGCCGGTGCCGGCACCGGCCGCCGGCTGCGTGTCCTGCTCCAGCTGCTCCTCGGCCTCGATGTCTTCCTTGGTCCGGAATTCGGGTGCCGCAGCGAGCTGCTCCTCGGTCAGGTTGAGGGTGATGGCCTCGGCGTCCTCGGCGCTCGCGACGTCCTGCCACGACACGGCGACAGACTTGCCGCCGAGCCCCAGCACCTCGCCGGTCACGAGCACCAGCCCGGCGACCTGGCCGTTCTTGTCGAGCAGGATGTCCTCGACCTCTCCGATCTCCTCGCCGGCCATGTCGACCACCTTCATCCCGAGCAGCTTGTCGGCCCGGACCTGACTCTCGCTCTCTTCGGTCAGGATCTCCGAGCCGTCCGCGGCCGCGGTGCTCGATGTGCCCATGTCGGACTCGGTGTCCGTCGTGCCCTCGGCGCTCATGTCCTCGGTATCGGCGCCCTCCGAGGTTCCGGCGGTCGGATCGCTGGTATCCGGGGCCGGCGTGGTGGCGGCCGGCGGTTCCGGCGTTTCCGTCCCTGCCGGTGCCTGATCCGCGGACTGGGCGAACGTGGCGCCGGCGTAGAACAGCGGGACCGCGGCGAGCAACAGCAACTTGCGGGACATATCCATTCTCCTTTCGGTTACGCAGTCATACGTCATGCGGATCGACGATCCTTATGCTGGGTCGACTGACTGGAACCTGCGATATTCCGGGCCGCCCCGTCGCCGGACCCCGGGAGCACGCGCAGAAAAAGCCCCGCGGCCGAATTCGCCGCGGGGCAGTCATGCGCAAACAGGGAGGTTCCATCTGGAGAGACTGAGACGCGTCAAGGCAGCTGCCATCACGTGTCTCATACACCCAGACTGCCGACGGTTAGCCCTATTCCATCCCGTAGTCTCCTATTTCGACCATTTGTTATTGCGCGTCGTCCGGCGATCCGGGCTGCGTCGTCGCCCGTGCGCTGGACGATGCGCTGGCGGAGCAGCCGTCCTGACCGCTGGCGCTGTCCTCGTCGTGATCGTAGTCGTGCTGGTCCCCGGCCTGCGCCTCGGCCGTGGCGGAGGAGCGGGAGGTGCAACCGTCTTCGCCGGTGCCCGCCTTGGAACTCGCCGAGGCGCTGGCCGATGCCGACGTCCGGGAACTTGCCTCGGCCGCGGGCGGCGTCTCCGCCGGGTCCTGGGACCCCGCGCCGGCGGGGGTGGGGTTGCCGGCCGCCACGGCCGCCGAAACCGCCACGGCGGTCACGGCGAGGCCGAACGGCGCGAGCAGCGTCCGTGCTGTCTCGAGGATCATGTTGCCTCCGGATGCAATGGAACGACAGGTGAGGTGAGCAGGAATGGGATGAATGCGATCGCGTTCACCTGGGGAGCCTGCTGGCCCAGCCTGGGAGACCCCTCAGGCGCCGGGCTATTCCGCAAGCCCGCAAAATGGCTTCCGTCGGGAATAGTCCCAAGATCACAACGGTCTCTTCGGCGGGTCACAGGTTTTTCACCGTGGCGGCCTGCGGGGGCGTAATCTCGAAGGCGGTTCGGGTCGGGGAGCCGCCAGCGCGACGGAGTTGCGGGACGGAGCGACGTCCGGTCGAGGAGGGTCGATAAAAATGTCTCAGTCGCTGTACTTGCACCTGCGCAAGCGGGGGCCGACTGACGACGCATACTCCACCAATGTCCGGCGGTTCGAGGATCCATTGGAACGGTGGCTCAAGGAAGAGCTGGAAAGGCTCTATGCCGACGTGCTCGACGAACCATTGCCTCCGGCAATGGCCGAGCTCGTGCGCAAATGCGAGAAGCGGCTCGAGGAGAACCTCGAGGATGCGGGCGAGAGGGACGACTCCTCGTTCTGAGTGAGCGACAGGCCGCATCGAAAAAACTGCGCGGAAATCCAGGAGGTCCAGAAGATGCATCGACAGCAATCAAGCGAAATAGCGCCGCATTTGCCGTGCTTGCGGCGCTACGCCCGGTCCCTCGTCGGTTCGCAGGAGCGCGGCGATTACTGCGTCCGCGTCGCCCTCGAGGCGCTGCTCGCCGAGCCGGCGCTGCTCAGGAACGGTCTGCCGATCCGGCTCGGCCTCTACAGATTGCTGCACGACGTGTGGAACCGGGTGCCGACGGGGCTTCCGGTCGCTACCGCGGCGGACGCCAAGACCCCCAGCCGGCTGGAAGCGCACATGCTGTCCCTGCCGCCCCGGGAGCGCCAGGTCCTGCTGCTCACCGCGGTCGAGGGCTTCACCATCGACGAGACTGCCGACATCATGCAGACCGACGTGGCGGAGATCGAAGCCCTGCTCCGTGCGGCGCATGCCGAGCTCAATGCCCAGACCGCGACGACGGTTCTCATCATCGAGGACGAGCCGGTGATCGCCTTCGACCTTGCCGGCATCGTGAGCCGCATGGGTCACAAGGTGGTCGGGACGGCCGCGACCCGGGACGATGCCGTGAAGCTGGCACGCGCCAAGCGCCCGGGCATCGTCCTTGCCGACATTCAGCTGGGCGACGGCAGCTCCGGCGTGGACGCGGCCGCCGACATACTGGAGTCGCTCGACGTGCCGATCGTGTTCGTCACCGCCTATCCCGAGCGGCTGCTGACCGGGCAGGGGCGCGAACCCACATTCCTGGTCACCAAGCCCTTCGACTCCGACATCCTGAAGGTGACGATCTCGCAGGCGCTCCTCACCCAGGGTTCCCCGGAGGGTGCTCGGCAGGCAGTGTGACGGGGCTCCGCGCATGAACCCGGCCGCTCCCTCCCCGGATGGTGCGGCGCCGTCGACCGCGGCCGGGCCGAGGAAGCTTTCCGGATGGCTCAGGTGGCTGCCGGGCAGGTCGTTGCCCGCCCGGCTGATGCTGCTGTTCGCCGTCGTCCTGCTGCCGCCCACCATCGTGAGCGTCTATCTCGCCTGGAACGCGTTTTCGGAGCACACGAAGCGCGTGATGGTGTCGGTCCGGCAGTTCACCGTGCTCGCCTCCACCTACGAGCGACGGTTCTTCGAAGACACGCGGGAGCGTCTTCAGCGCCTGGCCAACGAGCCCGCGGTCGCCTATGCGTCGCCCACCGAGTGCCGCCGCCTGCTCACCCAGACGATGCAGACCAATCCCGGCTTCGCCAGCATCGTCTATTACGACCAGCAGGGCCGCAGCATCTGCGGCACGGTGGAGGGGCTCCAGGACGCATCCGGGTGGTCCTGGTTCGACACGGCCTCGCAGTTCCGCGGATTCACGATCAGCGACTACACGTTCTCTCCCGAGGCGCAGCGGCCGGTCATCGTGGCGGCCCTCGCCGTGGCCGAGCCGGGCGGCCCGCTGCGCGGCGTGCTGAGCGCCTATATCGAGCTCGACTGGCTGTCCTCCTTCATGCGGGAAGTCCGCCTGCCCTCGGATGGCGTGTTCTTCCTGCTCGACCGGCAGGGCAACGTGCTCGCGAGCTCGCTGTCCCTGCGCGGCGCGCCGCGGCCGGAGCTGCCGAACGCGCAGCAGCCGCCCTCGGCGGGCGCGCTCGACCTCGTGGTCCGGCCGGAGCTCGTTCGGGACGTCATCGATCGGCAGCTGATCGATTTCGCGGCGGTCGGCCAGGATGGGGTCCGACGCGTCTACAGCAGCGTGGCGCTGCCGCATGGCGGGGTGACCCTGTTGTTCGGCATGCCTGCGGAGATCGCCGTCGGCTGGATCGAGCGCGACCTGGTGACGCGCATCCTGAGCCTGGCCGCGATCTGGATCACCGGGATCGGCGCCGCCTGGTTCGGAACGCGCCAGCTGGTGACGCAATGGACCGCCTCGCTGCGCAACATGGCGCGCAGCTACGGACGCGGCGATTACTCGGCGAAGCTCGATCTCGAAAAGGCGCCGACGGAGCTGCGCGATCTCGGCAACACGCTGATGCTGATGGCCTCGCGCATCGAGGCGCGCGAGGAGGACCTCCGCCAGTCGATCGCCCAGAAGGACATGCTCCTGCGGGAGATCCACCACCGGGTGAAGAACAATCTCCAGATCGTCAGCAGCCTGCTCAACATCCACGGCGGCGGCGCCGGTCCCGCCGACCAGCGCCAGGCGCTCGAGGAGGTGAAGACGCGCGTGCGCGCCCTCGCCCTCGTGCATCGCTATCTCTACGAAGGCGAGGACGTGCAGCTGGTGCGCCTGAACCTGTTCATGACCGAGCTCTGCCACACGCTGGTGAAGAGCCTGACCGACCGGAGCCGGCGCATTCGCCTTCACGTGGAGGTGCCGGAGCTCACCGTGCTCTCGGACCGGGCCGTTCCGATCGCCCTCTTCGTCACGGAGGTGATCACCAACTCGCTCAAGCACGCCTTCCCCGACGGGCGGAGCGGCTGCATCCGGGTCCGCTTCACCGTGGAAGAGGACTTCCGCTGCGTCCTGCAGGTGAGCGACGACGGCGTGGGCCACGCGCGCGGGGATCCGGTCGAGACCAACGAGCCGGACCGTCTCGGTCAGCGGCTCATGAATGCCTTCGCCCAGCAGCTGGGTGGAGAGCTGTCCATCGGCGGCGCGGCGGGAACCACGGTCACTCTCCGCCTCGACGTGCGGACCCTGACGCAGCCGGGATTTCCCACGCCGGCGCCGGCCGCGCACGCGAACCCGGTCGCTGCGTGACCGCTGCTTCGGACGCCGGCGTCGTCTGATTCAGGCGGCGGTGCGGGCGCTGCCGTTGGCGGCGGAGCTTTTGCGGGCCTCCGGCTCGGCGGTCAGCATCTGCTTCAGCGCCGTGCGCGCGCGGTTGAGCCGCGACATGACGGTGCCGATGGGAATGTCCATCAGCTCCGCCGTTTCCTGATAGGAGAGGCCCTCGAGGCAGACCAGCAGCAGAACCTCACGCTGCCCGTCGGGGAGGGCCTGGATCGCCTTGCCGAGCTCGCGGCATTCGAGCCGGGCGAGCTGGGACGCGGCGATGCCGGGCGTGCTGACGGCTTCGAGCGGAACCTGGTCCCGTGTCCAGGCCTCGCGCTTCGCGTGATCGATGCGCACATGGTGCAGCATCGTCAGCAGATAGGCCCGCAAGTTGCGGATCTCCTTGCGATCCGAGAGATAGGTCAGGGCCCGTTTCAGGGTTTCCTGGACGAGGTCGTCGGCGTCGGCGCTGTTGCCGACCAGAGCCCGCGCATAGCGGCGAAGCGCGCGGATATGATCCTCGAGCTCCGGGCCGTCATGCCGGACCGCCTGGGCGGTCTCGGTGTTGGTCGACGTCGCGATTTCCATCATGACCTTGCCTTGCTCCCTGTGGTCGCTCCTTTGCTGCCATCTGGGCTGTCCGCTGGGACACTGCTGGGGCTAGGCTGTGGCAATCTCGTGATACGGCCTATGCGTCGGCACGCTTCCAACTTAGCATCCTGCATTTGGTTCCGGTAACCGGAAGTGCCCGGGCCGGGCCGCGAACCGAGGGAGCCTCGGGGTCAGTCCACGGCCTCGGCCCGGGCGGGGGCCGCCGCCTCTTGGCGGCCCCGACGCTTCAGGGCTTACGTCGCTCTCGATCTCATTGCGCCGAGGCGGCGCTGCGCTGGAAGGTGACGTTGACCCGCGAGGTCTCCGCCGGCGCGTCCCTGATCTCCGTGCGGAACGTGGAGCTCTCGCCCGGGTCGAGCTGCGGCTGTTCCGCGGCGAAGCTCCAGCGCCCGAGCACCGCTCCGTTGCGATCCTGCAGCGCGGCCTCGAGCGGCGGAATGGTCCGCGTCGCGGAGCCCTCGTTCGTGATCACGCCTTGCAGCACGAGGATTCGCTGACCGCTCACGGTCTGCGCCACCGGATCGAGCAGGCTGATCTCCAGCCCGCCGGCCGCTGCGGGAGAGGCCACGGTCTGCGGCGCGCCGCACAGGACGTAGGAGGAGCCGCCGCTGCGGCGGTCCACGCAGTTCGCCGCCGAATAGTCCTGCCGATCGAGGATGTCCCAATCCACGCCGAAGCGGGCGCTGCGCGGCGCCGCCGAGTTGCGCAGCTGCAACGAATAGAGCCCGCCCGGCAGCCTCTCCTGCGGGACGGCATGGATCGTGCCGGGATGACCGGCCACCTGGCGATAGACCAGCGGCACGCGGAACGGATCGAGCCGCGCGACCTGCCACTGGCTGCCCTGCACGGGCGCCGCGCCGCCGTCGCTGCGCAGCTCGCTGCGGACCCAGGCGACGCGCCACAGCTCGACAAGGTCCTGCGCGCTCGCGCCGCCGGCGAGCGCTGGATCCTGGATCACGAACTGCACGTCGGGCGAGAGATCCTCGCGCTCGTTCCAGGTCTCCGTCTCCCAGTCCTCGTCGCCGTCCAGGCGCTGCAGGTAATCCTCGTCGTCCGGGTCCTCGCGCAGGGCCGGCACCGCATAGAGTCCGGGATCCTCGGGGATCGGAACGTGCGGTCTCGGATCGGAGGCGCAGGCCGACAGGCCGGTCGCGGCCGCCACGGCCAGGAAGACGCAGCGATAGCTGATAGACATGGCTAGGCTCCCGTATCGAACTGTCCTGGCACGCCGGCGCGTGCCCGACTCCAGCGCGGGACGCTCCGACATGCCCTGACCCTCGCCCGCCTATCGGCACCGCGTCACGGTCCGGAGCGGGCGAAGGGAGACCCGGGGTCCGCCTGTGCGAACCCCGGGCCAAGTCGTCCGGACCGAAAGAACGGTCCGGCAGTACGCCGTCAGTCCTCGGACTCGCCGGAGTCGTCGGCCTCGAACACCACGTCGGCCGTGGCCGAGGCGTCCGCCGTGCTCGTCGAGTCGTCGGTGGTCACGTCGGCTCCGGCATCGCCGGTCGCGTCGGCCGTCGCGCCGTCCGCGTCGATGGCGGTCACGCCGTCGCTGTTCGCGAAGGCGGAGCCGCTGCCGTCGATCGAGGCCGACGCGTCGCTGGTCGTCGACGCCGTGCTGGCACCGTAGGCGGTGCTCGTCGACGCGCCGGTCGTCACCGAGGCCGTGCCGTCGGTCACGTCCGCGGTGCCTTCGGAGCTCGCGGCCGCAGCCGCGCCGTCCGCGTCCACGGCGGCCGCGGCGTCGCTCGCGACCGAGGCGGTGCCGGTGCCGTCGATGTCGGCCGAGCCGTTGGCATCCGCGCTCGCGGTATCACCGTCGAAGGTGACGTCCGCCGAGGCGGTGCTGTCGACCGAGCCGACGCCGTCGGTCACGTCGATCGCGCCGGTCGAGCTGCCGGTGGCGGTGCCGCCGTCCTCACCCAACGACGCGAGCGCATCGCTGGTGACGTTGGCGGTGCCGCTGCCCTCGATGTCGGCATTGGCCGCAGCCGCGGCGCTGGCGGAATCGTCGCCGTTCACCACGTCTGCGGTCGCGTTGCTGACCGCGGAGGCCGAGCCTTCGACCAGGTCGACGTCGGTGCTGGCCGTCGCCGCCGCCTCGCCATCGGAGGTCGAGGAGTCGCTCGACACGTCGACCGTCCCCTCGCCGTCGATCTCGGCAGAGGCCTCGGCGCTGGCGTCCTCGCTGCTCTGGTCGCCGTCGTCGTTCGCCTCGTCACCGTCGGTCGCGCCGTCGTCGAACGAGGCGTTGGCCGACCCGGTGGCGGAGCCGTCACCGGTCGAGTCCACGGTGGTGTCGGCGTTCACGCCGTCGGGACCGGCCACTGCAGCAGAGTCGGCCGAAGCGGTGCCGCCCTCGGATCCGACATCGGCCCCGGCATTGGCGTCAGCCGCGAAGCCGCCGCCATCGGCCGCCGCCGAAGCGTCGCCCGAAGCCGACCCGTCCGCGTTCGCGCTGGCCGAAGCGCTCGCCGAGGCGGAGTTGGACCCGCTCGCGCTCGCGTTGCCCGAAGCGGAACCGGTATCGCCGTCGCTGGATGCGGCAGCCCCGGCATCGGCCGCAGCGCCGCCGCCATTGGCGCCGTTGTCACCGCCATTGGCGCCGTCGTCACCACCGCTGCCACCATCGTCGCCGCCGTCACTGCCATCGTCACCGCCGGCTCCGCCGTCATCGCCGCCCGAGCTTGCGGACGCATCGGCACCCGCCGAAGCGTTCCCGCTCGCCGAGGCATCGCTCGATGCGGCCGATCCGCCCTCATTGGCAGAAGCAGAAGCACTGGCGTTCGCCGACGCGCTGCCGCCGCCGCTGGACTCTGCGCCGGCGTTCGCACTCGCCTTCGCCGACGCGATCAGGATGATGGAGCCTTCGCCGTTCGAAGCGACGGCCGGCTTCGCGGTCAGCGCATCCGGCGCGCCGAGATCGGGGGTCAACGGCCCGGCATTGGCCGCCGAAATGCCCAGGGCCAGAACGACTGCGCTCGCAGCCCCCAGGAGAGTTGTTCGAGTTCGATGCTGTCGCATCGTGAGTCCTCCTACTTTTGTGGTCGGATGCGAGGCTCCCGTTCCGACGGCACTCAGGCAGCGATCGAGCGGCCGCCGTGCCGTCCGCGCCCGTAGACCAGACGAGGAATGCGATATTCCTGGTTCCACCAGAGGATGTGGTGGCGCGCCGGGACTGTTGCATTTCGGCATCGCGCAGGGGCACGAGGGAACACGACGTCGCCGTGGTTACGACGGAACACCTGATGTGGAATACGGAACCGCATAGACACGTCGTAACCAAAAGAGACGCTCGGCATGGATGCGGACGGACGGGGAACGCGGCTGCAGGGTCGGAGCAGCCGCCGCATCTGAGGAGGACGCGATATGACCTACCCGGATCCCTATGCCCTCAACCGGATCCAGGATGACGCCGATGACGCTCGCCGCCGCACCGAATGGCAGCAGCGCGCCAACGCGCCGTACAAGGCGGTCGCCGTCCTCGCGGCCGTCGCCGGCGCACTGATCGTCGCGATGGCTGTTCTGTAGGTGCGACAGGAAAGCGGCAGCCGGAGCCTCCGCGGCTGCCGCTTTCCATTGCCCGACAAGTTCCACTCCCGGGGAACAGGAATAACCGGCATCGGCGCGCGATCTATCCGGGCAAGCGTCTGTGCTCCGGCGCGGGCCAGCAGGTGACCTTAGTGATGGAGGACGACATGAGTTGGCGCATGACTGCGGCCGTCGCCGCGATCGCGCTCGGGCTCGCCGCTTGCGGCAGCTCGACTTCGGATCGCGCCCTGAGCGGCGCGGGAATCGGCGCAGGTATTGGCGCCGCGGGTTCCGCGGTGACGGGCGGAAGCATCCTGGGCGGCGCGGCCCTCGGCGGCGCGGCCGGCGCGGCGACGGGCGCATTGACCGACGAAGACGACGTCGACCTCGGCGATCCCTGGTGGGACGACGAGGATTGACGAAGCTCGAGACCTCGCGAACCCGGATCCGAGGCGAAGCCCTCGGTCCGGGAATGCGGGACGGGATTCCTGCGTGGCGGCACGCATGAGCTCTGCCGATCTGCATGTGGAGACGACCTGCCATGCAGCAACGCATGGCAGGAGGAGTTGACGCAGACACACCGTCGGGGCTATCTGTCCCGTCAGCGCCGATTTGAGTCTCTCAGCTTGCGGGCGCTTAACAAATGCAGCTAAAGCGAGGCGGAACTCCGCCAGCGGACGCTGCGCGGAGTTTTTTCATGCCGCGTGATACGATCAGGATCTCCACCGCCACGCCGCGAATGCGTGCCGGACCCAGACCCACCGGATAGCACCACCGGCTTCCCGAGCTCCGTGCCAGCGGAAGGCGGGGTTTCCGCCGCTGTGTGATTAAAATCCTATACGAGGAGTAGACCATGCGTTCCATTTCACGACGGTTGTTCGGGTTGGTCCTGGCGGCCGGCCTCGCAGCCTCGGGCCCGGCGGCGGCACAGGACCGGATCAAGCTCGGCGTCATGGCGGGCGAGGAGGAGGAGATCGCCGAGGTGGCGAAGGAAGTCGCCGCCCGGAACGGGCTCGAGATCGAGCTCGTCACCTTCTCCGACTACACCATTCCCAACGAGGCCCTGGCGCGCGGCGACCTCGACGCCAACGCCTTCCAGCACCAGCCCTATCTCGACGCCCAGATCGCGGCGCGCGGCTACCGCATCGTTCCGATCGGGTACACGCTGGTCGCGCCGATCGGCTTCTACTCGCAGAAGCACGCGAGCTTCGAGGACCTGCCGGAGGGCGCCGTGATCGGGATCCCGAACGACCCGTCGAACGGCGGCCGCGCGCTCATCCTGTTCGCCAAGCACGGGCTCATCACCCTGAAGGACGGCGTGGGGCTGACGCCGAGCATCCTCGACATCGTCGAGAACCCGAAGAACGTGCGGATCCAGGAGGTCGACGCGGCGCAGCTCCCGAACTTCCTGCCCGACCTGGACGGCGCGGTGATCAACACGAATTACGCGCTCGATGCCGGTCTCGATCCGCGCACGGACGCTCTCATCCAGGAGAGCCGCACCAACAATCCCTACGGCAACTTCATCGCCGTGCGGGAAGAGGACAAGGACAAGCCGGTATTCAAGAAGCTGGTGGAATCCTACCAGTCGCCGGAAGTCGCGCAGTTCATGGAGACGCGCTTCAAGGGCGCGATCCAGCCGGCCTGGTGAGCGGATCGATGGACGGGTCGAACGTCGTGCCCGCGCCGGCCGGATGGCGGCATGAAGCCGCCACCCGGCCGCTCCAGGCGGCCGTCCCCGATCGTGACCGGCTCATCCGGCTCGACACGGTGTCGAAGGTCTTTCGCCGCAACGCGGGGGACGAGCCGGTCACGGCGCTGGACGGCGTCACGCTGTCCGTCGGCCGCGGCGAGATCTACGGCATCATCGGCCGGTCGGGCGCCGGCAAGTCGACGCTGATCCGCCTGATCAACGGGCTGGAGCGGCCGACGCGCGGCGTCGTCAGCGTCGACGGCGTCGATATCGGTCGGCTGAACGGGCCTGCGCTCCGCGCCGAGCGGCGGCGGATCGGAATGATCTTCCAGCATTTCAACCTGCTGTCGTCGCGCACCGTGTTCGGCAATGTCGCCCTCCCGCTGGAGCTTGCCGGGAAGGGGCGCTCCGAGATCGGCCGGCAGGTCGGCGCGCTGCTCGACCTGGTGGGGCTCGCGGACAAGCGCGACCGCTACCCGGCCGAGCTCTCCGGCGGGCAGAAGCAGCGGGTCGGCATCGCCCGGGCGCTGGCGACGCGTCCGAAGATCCTGCTGTCGGACGAGGCGACCTCGGCGCTCGATCCGGAGACGACCCAGTCGATCCTGGCGCTGCTCGCCCGGGTCAACGCGGAGCTCGGCGTGACCGTCGTGCTGATCACCCATCAGATGTCGGTCATCCGCGCGATCTGTCACCGCGTCGGCGTCATCGAGGGGGGCCGCATCATCGAGGAGGGGTCGGTCTATGACGTGTTCGCCCGGCCGCGCAGCGAAGTGACGCAGAGCTTTCTGGCGGAGGTGACCGGGCGGGAGCTGCCGGAGCATATTCGCCGACGTCTGCGGCCGGGGCCGCAGGGCGCGGGGCGGGCGCTGCTGCGGCTCACTTTTTCCGGCGAGGCGGCGGAGGCGCCGATCCTGAGCCGGCTGTCGCGCGAGGCGGGGATCGACGTCGCGATCCTGCACGGCCAGATCGACAGCGTCGCCGGGCGGCCGCTGGGCGTGCTCGTCGTCGCCGTGCCCGCCGAAGTGCCGGCGGCAAGGCTGCGATCCGTTCTCGCCGCCGACGGCGTCGACCTGGAGGTGCTCGGCCATGTCGCCTGAACTCTGGATGCTGGTGCTGCAGGCCGCCGGCGAGACGCTCTACATGGTGGCGGTCTCGACGCTGCTCGGCACGGCGATCGGCCTGCCGGTCGGGGTGTTCCTGGCCACCAGCGGAAAGGGCGAGCTGCTGGCCGCGCCGACGGCCAATCGGATCGTCGGATTCGTGGTGAACTCGACCCGCTCCATCCCCTTCATCATCCTGGTCGTGGCGATCCTTCCCTTCACCCGGCTGATCGCCGGCACCTCGATCGGGACCACGGCCGCCATCGTGCCGCTGACGGTGGGCGCCGCCCCGTTCATCGCGCGCATCGTGGAGACCGCGATCCGCGAGGTGGACCGCGGCCTCGTCGAGGCGGCGCTCGCGATGGGCGCCACACCGGCGCAGATCGTGCGCAAGGTGCTGCTGCCGGAGGCGCTGCCGGGGCTGATCCTGGGCCTCACCCTCACCGTCGTCAGCCTGATCGGCTTTTCCGCCATGGTCGGCGCGGTCGGCGGCGGCGGGCTCGGCGATCTCGGCATCCGCTACGGATTCCAGCGCTTCATGCCGGACGTGATGCTGACGGTCGTCGTGATCCTCGTTCTCCTCGTGCAGGCGGTGCAGCTTGCCGGGGATGTGCTGGCGCGTCGGGCGAACAAGCGCCACTGATCCCGCGCCCGCGACAAGGTAACGTCAAAAGGTTTGTGTCAGGGCGAGAGGGGTGCTGACGCCCTGGTTGAG
>DAIMFL010000011.1:0-1328 GCA_036724615.1 Alphaproteobacteria bacterium
AACTGTCTCTACAAGCGGGGCCAGGCGCCGTATATCGAGTAGGCGATCGCGTTTGGCAGGGCAGCGGTGCCACCCGCATCCTTCGACAGCCTCAGGATGAGGGGGCGGGGGACGCGCGGCCCGCCCCCACCCCATTGCCAGCCGGCCGGTTTCCCGGCGAAGCTGGGCCCGGCAGCGCCGGAGAGGACGGCGGCCGGCGGGGGGCTGAGACATGATCCCGGTGATCCGACCGGTGGTTCCGGTGCTGATCGGCGTCGCCTTCATCGAGCTGGCGCTCGGCGCCCTGTCGCCGCTCGTCGGGGTTCAGCTCGCCGCCCGGCGCGTTTCCCCCGAGCTCATCGGACTGGTCACGTCCGCCTATTTCGTCGGGTTCCTCGCCGGCACGCTCACCGGCTACAAGGTCATCGACCGGGTCGGGCACATCCGTGCGTTCAGCGTCTTCGCGGTCATCGCGAGCAACGCCGCCCTCCTCCACCTGATCTTCGACTCGGCCTATGCCTGGCTCCTCCTCCGGGTCTTCATCGGCTACGGCATCGCCGGCCAGTTCGTGATCGTGGAGAGCTGGCTCAACGACAAGGCGACGTCGGACAACCGGGGCCAGGTCTTCGCGATCTACATGGTCGTGGCCTGGGGCACCAGCGGCGTCGGTCCGCTCGCCCTCAATCTTCCCGACCCGGACGGCAGCCTGCTGTTCGCCCTGATCGCGCTGACCATGTCCGCCGCCCTGGTGCCGATGGCCCTCACCCGGGTCGGCAATCCCGAGATCGCGCAGCGCAGCCATTTCGGCATCCTGCAGCTCTACCGGATCTCTCCCCTCGGCGTTCTCGCCTGCTTCGCCTCGGGGCTGATCAACACCGCGCTCTACGGTCTGCTCGCCGTCTACACGGAGGATGTGGGATACAGCGAGAGGGAGCTGTCGATCCTGCTCAGCGTCAGCGTGCTGGGCGGGCTGCTGGTGCAGTATCCCGTAGGCTACATGTCGGACCGGTTCGGCCGCCGCCCGCTGATGCTCGCCATCGCCTTCGGCGGCGGCATCGTCGCCGCGGCGATCGCCGTCTGGGGCGACCGGTCCTTCGCCGGGCTGCTCGCCATGACCTTCGTCCTGGCCAGCATCGTGGCGCCGCTCTATGCGCTGGGCGTCGGCCAGACCAACGACTACATCGAGCGCAAGGACTTCGTCGCGGCGAGCAGCGGGCTGCTCTTCGCCTGGGGCGTCGGGGCGGTGGCCGGACCGGCGCTCGCCGGGCTGGTGATGCGCCCCCTGGGCGGGCCCGGCCTGTTCGTCTTCCTGCTGGGGGCACTGGTAGCCGTGGCCGGGTTCGTGCTAT
>DAIMFL010000011.1:1338-8186 GCA_036724615.1 Alphaproteobacteria bacterium
TTCCGCATCGCCGTCCGGCCGGCGCTCTCCGCCGAGGAACAAGGCAACTACGTGGCGGTGCCCGTCACCCAGTGCAGCTACGGCGCGCCCGAGCTCGATCCCCGGGCGGCCGAAGCCGCGGAAGCGACCCGCGCCCCGGCGGAGTGAGGCGACCCACGGAGCATTGCATGCCGGCCGACTACATCGACTGCTATTACGCCCGGACCGCCAAGCCGACCCCGCCCCGCCCGCCGCTCGACGGCGAGGTCGAGGCCGAAATCTGCGTGGTCGGGGGCGGGCTCGCCGGGCTTTCGACCGCGCTCAGCCTCGCCGAGCGCGGGAAGAGCGTCGCCCTCGTGGAAGCCCACCGGATCGGCTGGGGCGCCTCGGGGCGAAACGGCGGCTTCCTCTCGGCAGGATTCGCCTGCGATCTCTCGTCGATCATCGAGAAGGTCGGCCTTTCCCAGGCGCGCCTCCTCTATGGCCTGTCCGGCGATGCGGTGGAACGGGTCAAGCGGAGAGTCGAGGAGCATCGCATCGACTGCGACCTGCGCGAGACGGGCGGGCTCAAATGCTGGTGGACGCCCGATGCCGAGGCGGCCCGGCTGGAGCAGGAGTACATCGCCGACACCCTCGGCAAGGAGGTCGAGTTCTGGCCGCGCGACAAGGTGCGTGCCCATCTCACGACCGATCGCTACCACGATGCGCTGTTCCGCCCCGACGCGGCGCAATTCCATCCCCTGAACTACGGGCTGGGCGTCGGCCGCGCCATCGAGGCCAAGGGCGGGCGGATCTTCGAAGCTTCGCCCGTCACGCGCCTCGATCTCGAGAGCGCGGAGAAGACGGTGGCGACCGCGCACGGACGGGTCCGGTCGAAGACGGTGGTCATGGCCTGCGGCGGCTACATCAACGGTCTGGAAGCCAGGATGTCCGCCGCGCTGCAGCCGATCGCGACCTACGTCATGGTGACCGAGCCGCTCGGCGACCGCCTCCGGGAGGTGGTCCGCACCGATGCCACGGTGATCGACTCCCGCTTCGACTTCGACTACTGGCGGCCGCTGCCCGATACGCGGCTGCTCTGGGGCGGCGGGGTTTCGACCCGGCGCAGCGATCCGCCGAACCTGAAGCAGTTCATGCTCAACAAGCTCCTGGCCGTCTTCCCGCAGCTCCGCGGCATCCGCGCCGAGACCGCCTGGAGCGGCCTCATGGGCTATCCGGTGCACAAGATGCTGCAGCTCGGCGAGCTGCGGCCCGGCGCCTGGTACGCGATGGGCTTCGGCGGCCACGGCATGGGCACGACGACGCTCGCCGGCGAGCTGATCGCCGCGGCGATCGCCGAGGGGGACGACCGCTACAAGATGTTCTCGCCCTTCGGCCTGACCTGGGCGGGCGGGCCGGTGGGACGCGCCTATGCCCAGGCCATGATCTGGTATTTCGAGCTCAGGGACCGGTTCAGGGGGTGAGAGCGGCCGCCCCGAGCGGCAGCTCTCTCCTGAACGGCACCTCGGCCCGGCACAGATCGTCCTCCGCCGCGTCGAGCTCGCGCGCGGCGCGGTGGCCGGCATAGACCGCCGCCGCGATCGTCGAGGGCGCATGGGCGTCGCCGATCGCCGTCACGCTGGTGATCCCCGCCGCCCGCAACGCCGCTTCGTCCGCCAGCAGATCGCGGTAGAGCGCCTCCTCGGGCAGCCGCCCGGTCAGGGTCACGACCGAGGCGCAGGGAATCGCGGACCGGCGCCCGGTATAGACGCAGGCGAGCTCGACATGGTCGCCGCGGAAGGCGGCGAGCGTCCTCTTCACCTGGAGCTCGATCTCGAGGTCGAGCAGCCGCCGCTGGATGCGCTGCATCTCCAGCATGTTCTCGGTCCAGGGCGACACCACGTCGGACGGCGTGACGATCGCCACCGCCAGCCCGTCGCGCCGCAGCTTCTCGGCGATCACCCCGCCCAGGTAGTAGTAGTCGTCGTCGAAGACCACGACCGGGCCCGCCGGCATCGCGCCGGCCATGATGTCGTCCGGCGTGAAGACGTTCGGTCCGTCGAACCCCGGCACCGGCAGGGCGTGCGCGCGACCCACGCCGTCGCGCCGCCAGGTGGCGCCGGTCGCGACGACGACCCGCGGAAACCCGAACTCGCGCACCTGCGCCGCATCGAGGCGGCTGTCGCGATAGACCGTGACGTTGGCGAGCTTGGCGAGCTGCTGCACCCGCCAGTCGCGGACGCGGCCCCACTCGGCGAGGCCGGGCAGCCGCGCCTCCCGCGTCACCCGGCCGCCGAGCTCGTCGCCGGCCTCGGCCAGATGCACCTCGTAGCCGCGCTGCCCGAGGGCACGCGCCGCTTCCAGCCCCGCCGGGCCGGCGCCGACGACCAGGACGGCGTCATCGCTCGCTTTGGGCGGCACGATCTCCGGATGCCAGCCCTTGCGCCACTCCTCCCCCATCGTCGGGTTCTGGGTGCAGCGGATCGGCGTGCAGGTGAAGTCGCCGGAAACGCAGATGTTGCAGCCGATGCATTCGCGGATGTCCTCGAGCCGCCCTTCCTCGATCTTCTTCGGCAGGAAGGGATCGGCGATCGAAGGACGGGCCGCCCCGATCATGTCGAGCACGCCGCGCCGGATCATCGAGACCATGGTATCCGGCGAGGTGAAGCGCCCGACGCCCACCACCGGCTTCGTGGTGAGCGTCTTCACGAAGGCGACGTAGTCCTCCTGGAAGCCCTCCGGCGCGAAGCGTGACGGAATGGAATCGTTCACCCAGGCGCTCAAGTTGACGTCCCAGAGATCCGGCAGCTCGGCCAGCATCTCGACGACCTCCCGCCCTTCCGTCTCGCTGTTGATGCCGAGAGGCCCGAGCAGCTCGTCGACGGCGAAGCGCACCGCGACCGCGCAGCGATCGCCGACCGCCTCCTTGGCGTCCTCGATGATCTCCCGGAACAAGCGGACACGGTTCTCCAGGCTGCCGCCGTATTCGTCGGTCCGGTCGTTCCGGCGCTTCTGCAGGAAATGCATCGGCAGCGACAGGTCGTGGCCCGCATAGCAGTAGACGACGTCGAACCCGGCCTTCTTGGCGCGGATCGCGGCGTCGCGATGCCAGCGGCGATAGGCGCGGATGTCCGCCTTGTCCATGGCGCGGGCCTGGGCCGGAGCATAGCCGTTCACCGGCTGGTGCGAGGGGCCGATCGGCACTTCGCGGCTGTACTTGTTGCTGCAGGACGGGCCGTTATGGACCAGCTCGCAGCCGGCGAGCGCGCCGTGCGCGTGCACCGCCTCGCACATCAGCGCCAGGGCGGGAATGTCGTCGTCGTTCCACAGCCGCGCCTCCGGGAACGGCGCGACGTCGCCGCTCGGATGGATCTCGCACTCCTCCGTGCAGACCACCGCCCAGCCACCCTCGGCCTTCATCCCGCGCATCGCGGCATGGGAGCGCGGCAGCACATGGCCCATGCCGTTGCAATGCGGCACCTGGTAGAAACGGTTCTTGGCGGTGACCGGCCCGATGCGGACCGGCTCGAACAGCACGTCGTAACGCGGATCCCGCGCCATTGAAGTCCCCCTATCTGCGATCTTGTCCCGGTTCCAGCGGCGGCGCAGTCTATCGGGACGGATCGCCACGGGGAATATCGGATGCCGCAAGCGGGCCGGACGGCCGCAGGACCCTCGATGTCGGATTCCGGACACCCTGCACTGCGCCGATCCGCCCAGAATGCCTGCTGGTCACGTTGCGAGGAGGTGCCAGATGACGCGCGTCACCCGCGAGGCCGCCGAGCGGCCCCTGCACGAGGATCCGGCACGCTCCTATACCCTTCCCGCGCGGTATTACATCTCGCCGGAGATCTACGACCGCGAGCGCGAGGCGGTGTTCTTCCGGTCCTGGATCTATGCCGGCCACGTGGAGGAGCTCCGGACGGCCGGCAGCTATCTCACCGTCCGGATCGCCGACCAGAACATCGCGGTCATCCGCGGCAAGGACGGGGCGCTGCGCGCCTTCTACAATGTCTGCCAGCACCGCGCGCACGAGCTGCTGCGCGGCCGCGGCCGCACGCCGGTCATCACCTGCCCCTACCATGCCTGGTCCTATCATCTGGACGGCCGGCTGCGCAGCGCCCGCGGCAGCGAGCGGGTCGAGGGCTTCGACGCGACCGAGTTCTGCCTGAAGGATGTCCGCGTCGAGGAATTCGGCCCCTTCGTCTTCGTCAACCTGGATCCGGATGCCGCCCCTCTCGCCGGTACGGCCGGAGCGCTGCTCGACGAGATCAGGCGCTACGTGCCGGAGCTCGACCGCCTCACCAAGGTCCAGACCACGACCTGGGAGCTCGCGGCGAACTGGAAGGTGATCGTCGACAACTTCCTGGAATGCTACCACTGCGAGCCGGCCCACCCGGCTTTCGTGCAGCTGGTGGACATCCAGAGCTATCGATCGGTCACGCACGACATCTACTCGACCCATGTGAGCCGCAGCGGGCGTCCCGACAACAAGGCGTACAGGTTCGATCCGGGAGCGGCCTCGCAGGTCGACGCGTTCTGGTACCTGTGGCCGACGATGACCTTCAACGTCGCGCCGGGGGAGCCGAATTTCGCCCTGTTCTACCTCCAGCCGCTCGGGCCAGAGCGGACGCTGCAGATCACCGACTACTATTTCGCCGACACCGAGCTGACCGAGCAGCGTAAGGCGCGGCTCGCCTATGCCAACGACGTGCTCGTCGTCGAGGACAACACGCTCTGCGAATCCGTGCAGCGCGGCCTGCATTCCCGCGGCTACGTCCAGGGACGCTTCATCGTGGATCGCGACCGGACCCAGATCAGCGAGCACGCGGTCCATCATTTTCACCGGCTGGTTGCCGCTGCGCTCGGCGACTGACCGGCGCGCGACAGCGCTTTTGACATCACCGCTCCGCAATGGCAGGCTCCGCGCCAAATGCGACTTCGGGGAGAGCGACCATGAACAGCAAGGACCTGATCGACCGGATGGCATCCGGCCGGATGACCCGCCGGGACTTCAACAAGCTGCTGACGGCGATGGGGCTGGGCGTGGTGACCGTGGTTGGGCGCGCGCCGACCGCCGGGGCGGCGCCGCAGGATCTGGTCTTCTTCACCTGGGCCGGGTACGACGTGCCGCAGATGCATCAGTCCTATTTGGCCAAGCATGGCGCGTCGCCTCAGCACGTCATCTTCGGCGGGACCGAGGAGGCCTACCAGAAGGTCATGTCCGGCTTCACCGCCGACGTGAGCCATCCTTGCGTCGAGGACGTGGTGCGCTGGCGTGAGAGCGGGCTGATCAAACGGCTGGACGAGTCGCGGTTGGCGCACTGGCAGGATCTGTTCCCGGATCTGTTCAACCTGCCGGGGGCGACCCTCGATGGCGAGCACTGGTTCATCCCGATCGACTGGGGCAACGGATCGCTGCTCTACCGAACCGATCTGGTCGAGGTGCAGGAGGAGTCCTGGAAACTCGCTTTCGACGAGGCCTACAAGGGTCGGATCTCGATGTACAACGCCGTGCCGACGGTCACGGTGGCGGCGCTGGTTCTCGGGATCAACCCGTTCGAGTTCAGCGACGAGGAGGGAGCGAGGATCAAGGAGCTGCTGATGAAACAGCGCGACCTGGTCCGGTTCTATTGGGATTCGCCGTCCGATTATCAGCAGGCCATGGCGTCGGGCGAAATCGCCATCGCTTACGCCTGGAACGACGGCCTGGCCGCCCTCAGGAAGCAGGGCCTGCCGGTGAAGTACATGAATCCGAAGGAAGGAATTCTCACCTGGACATGCGGCGTCGTGCACATGGCGAACGCCAAGGCGACGGACGAGGAGGTGTATGACTTTCTCAATGCCTTCAGCGCGCCCGAGACCGGCAAGTTCCTCATAGAGGAATACGGATACGGGCATTCGAACAGGAAGGCGTTCGAGATGGCCGACAAAACGATCGTCGAAGATCTCGGCTTCGCCTCTCCGGAAGAACTGTTTGCCACCGGCGTTTTCGAGACCGAGACGACGCCCGAGATGGGGCAGAAGCGCAACGACATCTTCGAGAGCGTGAAACTGGGCGGCTGACGCCGTCCGGCCGCATACCCGTCCCGCCCGGCTTGCGCCGTGGCGACACTCGAGGTCCCTTCATGTACGAGATCGATCCCGAGCGCCTCGACCTCGCGCGCGAGTTTCGCGGCAGGATCTATGGCCGGCACAGCGGCGAGCTGCAGCGCGTGCTGAACCGCATGCGCGGCGGCGAGAACGACGGCCGCTATGTCCTGATCAAGACGGCGCCCGACGAATGGGAGCTCGCGCGGATGGGGCAACGCCGAGGCGACCCGATCACGCCCGTGGACGGTTATCGTTTCCGCTCCATGGAGGAGGCGGAGTGGACCGTGTTCAAGCTCCGCTGGAAGGAGCTGACCGGCCGCGCACTTCCCATCGACTGATCCCCAGAACCTCTCCGGAATTCACGAATGCTCGACATCGTCGGCTATTGCGACCGCCTGAGCCTGCGCGCCGGCGAGACCATTCAGGTCATGGTGAGCTGCGAGACCGGCGCGGCATCCTATCGCGCCGATCTGGTCCGCCTCGTCTGCGGCGACGTGACCAAGCTCGGACCAGGCTACAAGGACGAGGAGATCGACAACCCGGCGAACGGCACCTATCCCGGGCGCCGGCAGCGCAGTCTCGTGGGCTCCTACGTGCTGGTCCCCCCTGCCCCGGCGCTCGACGCCTTGCGCGGCTTCACGCTGGAGGCCCTGGTCTGGCCGACCATGCCGGAGCAGACGGGGCGGGCGATCCTCGGGCGCTGGTCCGATGCCGCGGCGGCGGGTTATCTGCTGATGCAGGACGGGGCGCGCGGCGCGGTGCTGGCGATGGCCGACGGCGCCGGCGGGCGATGGGAG
>DAIMFL010000011.1:8196-12490 GCA_036724615.1 Alphaproteobacteria bacterium
GTGCGCCGCACCTCGCATCGGTCGACGGCGCCGGTGGCGGCGGGCCGGCCGATGGTCGCGCGCGAATGGTACCGCGTGACGGCGAGCTACGACGCGGGGACCGGCCGTATCGCGGTCGAGCAGCAGCCGCTTCGCCCCTACGCGCGCGACGCCTCCGCCGGGGCGGCGGAAGGCCGCTGCGGTCATGAGCTTCCGTCGCTCGACGGGACGCCCTTCCTGATCGGCGCGCGCGCCGCCGGCCGGGACCGGGGGCGGCTCGTCACCGCCGGTCATTTCAACGGCAAGATCGAGGCGCCGCGCCTCGCGACTGAAGGGCGCGACATCGCCGCCTGGGACTTCGCGCGCGGCATCTCCAGCGACCGCATCGAGGACGTTTCCGGAAACGCGCTCCACGGGACGGCGGTGAACCTGCCGGCGCGCGCCATGAAGGGCCACAACTGGACCGGCGAGGCCCTGACCTGGCCGCAGAAGCCGGAACACTACGCCGCGATCCACTTCCACGAGGACGACCTGGCCGATGCCGGCTGGGAGCCCGATTTCGCTCTCACCATCCCGGCTTCGGCGCGGAGCGGCGTCTATGCCGTCCGCCTGCGCACCCCGAACGGCGGCGAAGACTACGTGCCGGTCTTCGTGCGTCCGGCCGCGGGCGCGCAGACGGCGAAGGTGGCGTTCCTCGCCTCCACCGCCACCTACATGGCCTATGCCAACAGCCATCACGGCTGGGACGATCCGCTGTCGGAGATCTGCTACGGCGCCCTGCTCGTGCTCGGCCCGGCGGAGCTGTTCCTGAACGAGCGGCGCGATTTCGGCCTCTCCACCTACGACATCCACGCGGACGGAAGCGGCTCCTGCTATTCCACGCGGCTTCGGCCGATCCTGAACACGCGGCCGAAGCGGGGCTTGTGGAACTTCAACGCCGACCTCCACATCACCGACTGGCTGGAGGCGATCGGCCAGGATTACGACGTGGTGACCGACGAGGATCTGCACCGGGAAGGCGCGAGCCTCCTTGCGCCCTATCGCACGGTGATCACCGGGACGCATCCGGAATATCACTCGACGGCCATGCTCGCGGCGATCGAGGCCTATCTGCAACAGGGCGGGCGGCTGATGTATCTCGGCGGCAACGGGTTCTACTGGCGGATCGCCTTTCATCCCGAGCGGCCCGGCATCATCGAGGTGCGGCGGGCCGAGTCCGGCACGCGGACCTGGGCCGCGGAGCCCGGCGAGTACGCCATGAGCTTCAACGGCGAGGTCGGCGGGCTGTGGCGCAATCTGGGCCGCCCGCCGCAGTCTCTCGTCTTCGTCGGCTACGCGTCGGAGTTCTTCGACGTCTCGTCCCATTACCGCCGCCGGCCGGACAGCTTCGACCCGCGGGCGCGCTTCATCTTCGACGGGATCGGCGACGACGAGATCATCGGGGATTTCGGCGCGGTGGAAGGCGGCGCCGCCGGGCTCGAGCTCGATATCGCCGACCGCCTCCTCGGCACGCCGCCCCATGCCCTCGTCCTCGCCGCCTCGGAGCGGCACAGCAACGTCTATGTCCTGACGCCGGAGGAGCTGATCTCCAACTATCCCGGCACGGACGGCATCGAGAACCCCAGGGTGCGCGCCGACATGGTGTTCTTCGAGACGCCGAACGGCGGGGCGGTGTTCTCGACCGGCTCGATCGCCTGGGCCGGCGCGCTCGGCTCGAACGGCTACGACAACAACGTCTCGCGCATCACCGGCAACGTGCTGCGCCGGTTCATCGACGAGGCGGCGCTGTAAGCCTCACCGAACCAATCGTCCAAGGCTTGTGGCACCCCTTATTCCGCCGCCACGCCGGTGACCACCGGCTCGACCCGGCGCAGCTCCTCGAGCGGGATGTGGCACAGGATGCGGTGGCCGCGCTCGCTGCGGATCTCGGGCGGCGGCTCGGTGTCGCAGATCGGCCCCACCTTGCGGGGGCAGCGCGTGGCGAAGGGGCAGCCCTTCGGGATGCTGGTCACGCTGGGGATCGAGCCTTCCAGGATGATGCGCTTCTGGTGCACGTCCGGGTCGGCGACGGGCACGGCCGAGAGAAGCGCCTCGGTATAGGGGTGATAGGGCGGGCTGAACACGTCCTCGACCTCGCCGAACTCGACGATCCGGCCGAGATACATCACGGCGACCTTGTCCGCGAGATAGCGCACCACCGAGAGATCGTGCGAGATGAAGACCAGGGTCGCGTCGCGCGAGGCCTGGATCTCCATCAGCAGGTTGATGATCGCGGCCTGGACCGATACGTCGAGGGCGGAGACCGGCTCGTCGGCGACCACCAGGTCCGGATCGCCGGCGAGCGCCCGGGCGATCGCGACGCGCTGCTTCTGCCCGCCGGAGAGCTGGCGCGGCTTGCGCGACATGAAGTCGCCGGGCAGCTTCACCGTCTCGATCAGCCGGCGCGCCAGATCCTTGGCCTCGCGCGCCGACACGTCGCGCAGCCGCCGGACCGAACGCTCGATCGCATAGCCGACGCTGTGGCTCGGGTTGAGCGTGCTGTCCGGGTTCTGGAACACCATCTGCAGCTTGCGCTTGATCTCGGTCCCGCGCGTCTCCACCGGCATGCGGCCGATATCCGCCCCTTCCAGCCGGACGGCGCCGTCGGTGGCCTCCTCGAGCCCGGTCAGCACCTTCGCGAAGGTCGACTTGCCGCAGCCGGATTCGCCCACGATGGCGAGCGTCATGCCGCGCTGCGCGTCCATCGAGATGTCGTTGAGCGCCTTGACCTCGTATGTTCCGCCGCCCCCGAAGATGCCGGCGGACTGCACGTAGGTCTTGCGCAGGTTCTGCACCTGCAGCACGGCGTCGTGACTCGATCGCGTCTCGGCCGGACCGACCGAGGCGCGGGCGCGGCGCCAGGGCTCGAGCTCCTGGTTCCGCACGCATTGCACCCGGTGCATCCCGTCGCCCGGCACGGGGGTGGTCGGGATGCGCGCCGAGGTACAGCGCGGCTGCTGCACGTGCGGGCAGCGGGTCGAGAAGATGCAGCCGGGCGGCCGGTGCAGGGCGGGCGGAACCTGCCCGGGGATGGGCACCAGCGGCGACGAATGCTTGTCGGTGCCGAGCACCGGGATGCAGTCGAGGAGCCCGCGCGTATAGGGGTGGCGCGGATTGCGGAACACCTCGGTGATCGCGCCCTCCTCCACCAGCTCGCCGGCATACATCACCCCGATGCGGTCGCAGATCCGCACCACGGTCCCGAGATTGTGGCTGATGAAGACGATCGCGGAGTTGTGCTTCTGCCGCAGCCGCCGCACGAGGTCGAGGACGGCGGCCTCGACCGTCACGTCGAGACCCGTCGTCGGCTCGTCCATGATCAGGAGCGACGGCTCCGCCATCAGCGCCATGGCGATCACGACCCGCTGCTGCTGGCCGCCGGACAGCTGATGCGGGTAGCGCCCGAAGACGCTTTCCGGGTCGGGAAGGTTCACCTCCTGCAGCATGTGCAGCGCGCGCTGGCGCGCCTCCGCCTCGTCGGCGCCCTGGTGGATGATCGGCACCTCCATCAGCTGACGGCCGACCGGGATCACCGGATTGAGGCTGCTCATGGGGTCCTGGTAGACCATGGCCATCCGGCCGCCGCGGATCCGGCGCAGCTCCGCGTCGGACATGCTGCCCATGTCCTTGCCTTCGAACAGGATCCGCCCGCTGGTGAGCTTCCCCACCCCGCCCAGGTAGCGCATCACGGCGAAGGCGACGGTGGACTTGCCGCAGCCGGATTCGCCGACCAGCCCGAGCGCCTCGCCCTCGTCGAGCCGGAAGCTCACGTCCGGGACCACGTTGATCTCCCCGGCGCGGGTGAAATAGGAGATGCTGGCGTTCTGCAGCTCCAGGATCGGCGGCTTGGCGCTCATCCGTCCCCCTCAGTCCCGCAGCGAGATTTCCCTGAGGCCGTCGGCCAGCAGGTTGAAGCCGACCACCAGCGACGAAATCGCGGCGCAGGGAATCAGCGACATGTGCGGATAGGTCGACATCATGCCGTAGGTGTCCTTCACCATCCCGCCCCAGTCGGGGTCGGGCGGCGGCAGGCCGAGCCCCAGAAAGCCCAGCACGCCGATCTGGATGGTGGTGTAGCCCATGCGCAGGCAGGCATCCACGATCAGCGGGCCGCGGGCGTTCGGCAGGATCTCGACCAGCATGATGTAGAGCGGCGATTCCCCCCGCATCTTGGCGGCGGCGACGAAATCGCGCTCGCGGATCTCGAGCGTCAGGCCGCGCACGATGCGGGTGATCTGCGGCGCGGCGATGAAGGTGACCGCGATGATGATGTTCA
>DAIMFL010000011.1:12500-44881 GCA_036724615.1 Alphaproteobacteria bacterium
ACGATGATGAAGATGTAGAGGACGATGACCGGGAACGAGAGCAGGATGTCGGCGATGCGCATCACCACGTTGTCGACCCAGCCCCGGTAATAGCCGGCGAACAGCCCCAGCAGGCAGCCGAAGATGTAGGCCGTTATGGTGGCGATCGGCGCGACGATGAGGACGGTCCGCGAGCCCCAGATGATCCGGGAGAGGATGTCCCGCCCCTGATTGTCGGTGCCGAGCAGGAACTCCTCCGACGGCGTCGGGTCGATCAGCGCCTGATAGTTGTTCGCGTTGGGATCGTAGGGCGCGAGCAGCGGCGCGAAGAGCGCGACGACCACCCAGAACACCACGAGGAACGCGCCGATCATCCCCACCGGGGATTCGCGGAGCAGGCCGAGCCGCCGCAGCCAGGTCGGCGCGCCACGCGACTTTCTGCCGGAGCCCGAGACTGTCGCGTTCACTGCCATGCGGCCGTTCCCCTCAGGTGAACCGGATGCGCGGGTTGAGCAGCATGTAGCCGAGATCGCCCACGATCTGGGCCGCCACCGTGATGAACACGGCGAAGAGCGTGGCCGCCTCGACCACCGCGACGTCCTTCGCGAGCCCCGCTTCGAGCAGCATGCGGCCGAAGCCCGGATAGGCGAAGACCGCCTCCACCACCACGACGCCGGCGACGAGATAGTTGATCTGCAGCAGGATGACCGTGAACGGCGCGATCATGGCATTGCGCAGCGCATGCTTCAGGATCACGTCCCGGAAGGTCAGTCCCTTCAGCACCGCCGTGCGGATATAGGGCCTGGTCATCACCTCGATCATCGAGGCGCGGACCATGCGCACGACGTAGCCGAGGTCGTAGAGCACCATCACCGCGACGGGCAGCACCAGCTGCGAGGCGAGCGACCAGCCGCCGCCCGTGTCGAGCGTCGAGGTGCCGGGGAGCACGCCGAGCCACACGACGAAGATGAAGGCGAGGAAGGCTCCCGACGCGAACTCGGGGACCGAGGTCGTCACGATGCTCGCGATCGAGATGCTGCGGTCGAGCCTGGACGCCTCGCGCATCCCCGATACGACGCCGAGGAGGATCGACATCGGCACGATGATGGCGAAGGCGATCGACGCCAGGATCAGCGTGTTGCCGAGCCGGTCCCAGATGATGTCGTTGACGTCGGTCTTGTAGAGCGTGGAATAGCCGAGGTCGCCCTGGAGCAGGTTGCCGACCCATTCGATGTAGCGGATGAACACCGGGCGGTCCCATCCCTGCTCCGCCGTCATCCGGTCGACCTGGTCCTGGGTCGCGAAGGGGCCCAGCACCTTCCGCGCGACGTCGCCGGGCGTGCCCTCCATGAGGCCGTACACCAGAAGCGACACCACGAACATGGTGAGCAGAAGATAGAACAGGCGTTTGGCGAAGAAGGCTGTCATCGCCGTTCGTCGTGTCCCCTCTCAGCAATGCGTCTTGGTGCTTCCGGCCGCCCGGCCGATCGCCGGCGCGTCCCGGGCTTGCGGCAATCCCGCACGAGCCGTGCCAAAGGCACCGGCCCGCCGCAGCGGCCGTCCGGGACAGCCCAGCGCGATACGCCGCGCGGCCGGATGGAGGCAGCAGACGGGCGCCGGCAACCGGCGCCCGTCACGCCGAGCCTCCTCACGCCTCGAGCGACCACTCCTCGCAGAAGAAGTAGCTCGTCGGATGGGCCTGGAAGCCCTTGATGCGCTTGTCCATGGCGGTGAACACCGCGCGCCAGAGCGGGATGCAGGCAGGCCCGTCCTCGAGCATGATCTTCTCGAGCTCGGCCACGACTTTGCTGCGCTCCTTCGGATCCAGGATGCCCTCGGCCTTGGTGAGGGTCTCGTCGAACTTCGCGTTCGACCAGTGGCTCTCGTTCCACGGCACGCCGGTGCGATAGGCGAGGCCGAGCACCATGACGCCGAGCGGGCGGTGGGTCCAGGCGGTGAAGGCGAACGGGTTGGTCGGCGCGTTCCAGATGTCCCAGTACTGCGCCGAGGGCAGCACGTTGATCTTCACGCGGGCGCCGATCTGCTCCCACATCTGGACCATCGCCTGCACCGAGATGAGCTCCCAGCCGGGATCCTTCTTGGTATTGATCTCGACGGCGATGCCATTGGGATAGCCGGCATCGGCCAGGAGCTTCTTCGCCCCTTCGATGTCCTGCTTCAGGAAGCCGATATCGGCGTATTCCGGGTGCACCTTGGCGACGTGGTGATGCTCGCCCGGCTGGCCGAGGCCGAGATGGGCGATCTGCACCAGCTTCTCGGTGTCGAGCGCCAGGCGCATCGCCTGCCGGACCCGCGGATCGTCGAACGGCTTGTAGTTCGGGTTCATGCGCGCCACGCCGGTCTGCGCGGTATTGACCGTGTGGATCTGCAGATTCTCGATCTTCTGCAGCGCGCCGTACTGGGTGGTGGAGGCCTCGTACATGCCCATCACCTGCCCGGACGCCAGGGCGTTGATCGCCGCGGCCGGGTCGTCGCCCAGGTCGATGAACTCCAGCCGGTCGAGCGCCGGCGGCGTGCCCCAATAGCCCTCGCGACGCTCGAACACGGCCTTCTTGCCGACCTCGTACTCGACCATCTTGAAGGCGGCCGTGCCGTGCGCGTCCAGGCCGAACACGCCGTTGTTGTCGGGGTGCAGGATGAGAGCGGGATAATGGAACAGATGCTCCGGCACGGCGAGCTGCGCCGCGCGCGCGTTGAGCCGCACCGTGTGATCGTCCACCTTCTCGATGGCGTTGGCGTCCCAGATCTCGGTGCCCTCGTCGTTCATCATGTAGCCCTTCATCAGGCCGAGAACGGACGAGCCGACGTTCGGATCGAGCCAGCGCTTGATGTTCCAGATCACGTGGTCGGCGACGAGGTCGTCGCCGTTCGACCATTTCACGCCCTGCTTCAGCTTGAGCGTCCAGGTCTTGAGATCCTCGCTCGCCTCCCACTCGCACAGCCATGGCCGCGTGATGTTGTCGAAACCGGTGCGGGTCAGATAGTCGAGCACCTGCCGCGCGGAATTCGAGTCATAGACCCAGGAATAGGTGTGCGGATTGTCGAGCGCCGGAACGCGGATCGAGATGCGAACGGTCCCGCCCGCCTGCGCCGCCGCCGGCCGGACATAGCCGCCGCCGGGCAGGCCGGCGATCGAATAGGCCGCCGTCGCCGAAAGACCGAGAAGGGTCGCGGTGCGCAGGAACTCGCGCCGCCCGACCTTCCGCTCCGTGTACAGCTCTGCCAGCTTCGGCAGATACGGATGGATATCCTTCAGGTCTCTATTCATCTTCTCAGCCTCCCTGTTGTGACGGATCCGCTGCCGGAACCGCTTCCCCGTGACGCGGCGGATGTTTCGAATGGCGACTTGGAGATCGCCTCCCCAGCACGTTTTTATTTGCCTCGGGACCTAGCAAAGCATTGTTCGGTTAGTCCCTTCAAGGCCTTCCTGACCCTATCGGCGATTCAGCCTGAGGATTTCCCGCCGTTCTTGCGTCCTCGATCCTGCCACTCCCGCTCCGGCGGCTCTTCCCTTGGACCGACTGGGATTTCCCCCATGACGACGACGGCCGCCGCTCCCGTCAGCCCGTCCAAGCTCTTGACGGGGATCGCTTTCCCGAGGTCTTCGCCGTGTAGGACGCCGCGCCGCGTCATGCTAGCGTCTCGTCCCGCCCCTGCACGCAGCTGCGAGTGACCGGTCATGAGAGAGTCCGAGGACGTCGAGATCCTGGCGCGCGAAACCTGCTTCCAGGGGTATTTCCGGGTCGACCGGTACCGCCTGCGCCATCGCCTGTTCGACGGCCGCTGGAGCGGCGAGATCACCCGCGAGATCTTCGAGCGGGGCCATGCCGTGGGCGTCCTCCCCTACGACCCCGCCGCCGATGCGGTCGTGCTGATCGAGCAGTTCCGGGTGGGCGCGCTGGCCGCCGGATTCCCGAACTGGCTGACCGAGATCGTGGCGGGTGTCATCGACGAAGGGGAGACGCCCGAAGAGGTCGCCCGCCGCGAGGCGAAGGAGGAGGCCGGCTGCGAGGTCTCGGAGCTGATCCCGATCTGCAGCTATCTGGTGAGTCCGGGCGGGACGAGCGAGAGCGTCGTCCTGTTCTGCGGGCGGGTGAGCTGCGCGGGGATCGGCGGCATCCACGGGCTGCCGCACGAGGACGAGGACATCAAGGTCACTGTGGTCCCCTGGGCCGAGGCACGACGGCTGCTGGACGCCGGAGAGATCCGGAACGCGGTGTCGCTCATCGCGCTGCAATGGCTGGCGCTTCACCGCGACGAGCTGCGCCGGCGCTGGCTTCAGCCGGTCGATTAGCCCATGCACCGCCTGGCCGTCGCCCGGCTCTGGCACGAGGGCAACTCGTTCTCGCCGGTGCCGACCACCCTTGCCCAGTTTCGCGCCTACGAATGGTCGAAGGGCGAGGCCGCGCGGGAGCTCTATCGCGCCACGGCGACCGAGATCGGAGCCGCCGTGGCGTTCGCGGACTCCCACCCGGACTGGGAGGTCGTCTTCCTGCGCTGCGCGGCGGCGCCGCCCGGCGGCCCGATCCCGGACGCGGACTTCGACGTCATCGCGTCGGAGATTCTGGACGGCCTGGCGGAGGAGCGCTGGGACGCGGTCTACCTGTCCCTGCACGGGGCCCTGGTGACGTCGTTCCGAACGCGGCCCGAGCTCGAGTTGCTGCAGGCCGTGCGGCGGCGGATCGGCGACGTGCCGTTTGGCGCGAGCCTCGATCTCCATGCCAATCTCGGACCGGCGGTGCCCGACCTGCTCGACGTCGCCGCGGGATACAAGACCTATCCTCATGTCGACATGGCGGCGACGGGGGCGCGGGTCTTGAAGCTTCTGACGCTCCGCGCCGCCGGGCGCATCCGCCCCGTGGGCGCCCTCGCGAAGGCGGGCGCGCTCCTCACCAGCTTCAACATGCGCACGACCGACGGCCCGATGGCCGAGCTGTGCGCGCTGGCCGGCGAATGGGAGGCACGGCCGGGCGTGCTCGACGCGACCGTCTTCGGCGGCTTCGCCTATGGCGACAGCCCCGACGCGGGGGCCGGGGCGATGGTCTTCACCGACGGCGATGCGGCGCTCGCCCGGCGAGCGGCATCGAGCCTGGCCGATGCCCTCCGGCAGCGCCGCGACCGGTTCGAGGTCCGCCTGCCCGGGCCGGCCGAAGGGCTGCGCCGCGCCCTCACCGCTCCTCCCGGCCTCGTCGCGGTGGTCGATCCCGCCGACAACCCCCTCTCCGGCGGGATCGGCGACACGCCGGGCCTGCTCGCGGCGCTTCTCGACCTCCGGCCGGGCGTGCCCTGCGTCTTCGCCTTCCTCTGGGATCCGCCGCTCGTCGCCCGCGCCCATGCCGAAGGGCCCGGCGCCGCGATGCGCGTGCGGCTGGGCGGCCGGGTCAGCCAGGCGTTCGGCCCGCCAGTGGAAGCGTCCGTGCGGGTGCTGCGGCTCACCGACGGCCGCTTCCGCAACTCCGGCCCGATGTCGACCGGGCTTCCCGTGTCGCTCGGGCGGACCGCGGTGCTGGACAGCGGCGGCATCCAGATCATCGTCGCCGAGTCCTGTCAGTCGCCGAACGATCCCGCCTATTTCGCGCTCCACGGCATCGATCTCGCAGCGACCCGCCTGCTCTGCGTGAAGGCGAAGAACCATTTCCGGGCCGCCTTCGGGCCCCTTTGCAGGGAGATCGTCGACGTGGCCGCTCCGGGCCCGGCATCACCGGATCTCTCTCACTACCGTTTCCGCCACGTGCCTCGCGATCTGCAGCCTTCACCTGAAGCGCGGTCTTGATAGTCCCGCCCGGCCGCGGCTAGTGTTCGGCGAAACAACACGACGGCGAGTTCCGGAGCGGCGGCATCGCCTCCGCGACCGTCTCGGTCGCCGCCGCCTCTCTGACGAACCGGCAGCTGGTATGGACGTCCGTGACGGTTTCATCGGCAGCATCGGCAACACGCCCCTGATCCGCCTCAAGGCGGCGTCGGAGGCCACCGGCTGCACCATCCTCGGCAAGGCCGAGTTCCTGAACCCGGGCGGATCCGTCAAGGACCGCGCGGCGCTGGCGATCGTGCGCGACGCCGAGGATCGGGGCCAGCTGCGGCCCGGCGGCGTCATCGTCGAGGGCACGGCGGGCAACACGGGGATCGGCCTGGCTCTGGTCGCGAACACGCGGGGCTATCGCTGCGTCATCGTGATCCCGGAGACGCAGTCGCAGGAGAAGAAGGACATGCTGCGGCTGTGCGGCGCCGACCTGCGCGAGGTGCCGGCGGTCCCGTACAAGAACCCGGAGAACTACGTGCACGTCTCCCGGCGCCTGGCCGAGGAGCTGGCGAAGACCGAGCCCGCCGGGGCGATCTGGGCCAACCAGTTCGACAACGTCGCCAATCGCGAAGGCCACCGCCAGACGACCGGACCGGAGATCTGGGACCAGACCAACGGCCAGGTGGACGGCTTCGTCTGCGCCGTCGGCACGGGCGGGACGCTGGCGGGGGTGGCGGATGCGCTGAAGGACCGCAATCCCGGGATCCGCATCGCGCTCGCCGACCCGATGGGCGCCGCCCTCTACAACCATTTCAAGCACGGCGAGCTCAAGGCGGAGGGCAGCTCGATCACCGAGGGCATCGGCCAGGGGCGCATCACCCGCAACATCGACGGCGCGCCGATCGACGAAGCCTACCAGATCCCCGACGAGGAGGCGCTGCCCATATTGTTCGATCTGCTGAAGCACGAAGGGCTTTGTCTCGGCGGGTCGAGCGGCATCAACATCGTCGGGGCGATTCGCCTGGCGCGCGACCTCGGGCCCGGCCATGTCATCGTGACGGTGCTCGCCGATTCCGGCACGCGCTACCAGAGCAAGCTGTTCAATCCAGTTTTCCTGAAATCTAAGAACCTTCCCTTCCCCGACTGGCTGGAGGCGAAGCCGTGAACGACGACGCCATGGCCGAGGCGCTCTGCCGCACCGACGGATATGCGCGAAGCTGCGATGCCTTGGTGACGGCCGCGGGGCCGGACGGCATCCGGCTCGACCGGACGGTGTTCTATCCGGCCGGCGGGGGCCAGCCGGGCGACACGGGGGTGCTGCGCTTCGCCGCCGGCGTCGAGATCCGCATCGTCGACGCGGTGAAGGCGGACGGGCCCGACACGGTGCTGCACATTCCCGCGGAAGGATCGACCCTGCCCGCTCCCGGCATGCCGGTCACCGCGGTCATCGACTGGGACCGCCGCTACCGGCTGATGCGGATGCACACCTGCCTGCATCTCCTCTGCGCCTTGGTGCCCGGCGAGGTGACCGGCGGCCAGGTGGGCGACGGCAAGGGGCGGCTCGACTTCAACCTGCCCGAGACCCGGCTCGACAAGGACGGGATCACCGCCGGCTTGAACCGGCTGATCGCAGAGGACCATCCCGTGCGGGTCCGCTGGATCACGGACGAGGAGCTCGCGGCGAAACCCGATCTGGTTCGCACCATGTCGGTGAAGCCGCCCTCCGGCGCCGGCCGAGTCAGAGTCCTGGACATCGAGGGAGTGGACCTGCAACCCTGCGGCGGAACGCATGTCTCGCGGACCGGCGAGATCGGCCCGGTCGAGGTCGCCAAGATCGAGAACAAGGGCCGGCAGAACCGCCGGATCAATCTCGCGTTCAAGAGCTGAAGAAGCAGGGACGGACCCGCGCGATGCCTTACGCCAATCCCGACAGCCTCGTCAGCACCGGCTGGCTGGAGGATCACCTGAGCTCGCCGGACATCCGCATCGTCGACGCGACGTACTATCTGCCCATGCAGGGCAAGGATGCCCGGGCCGAGTACGACGAGCGTCACATTCCGGGCGCGGTGTTCTTCGACATCGACGAGATCGCCGACAGCTCGGTCGATCTTCCCCATATGCTGCCGAGCCCGGAGAAATTCTCCGCGCGCATGCGCAAGCTGGGGCTCGGGGACGGCAACCGCATCATCGTCTATGACGGGCATGGCATGATGAGCGCCGCCCGGGTGTGGTGGGAGCTCCGAGTGTTCGGCCACAAGGACGTCGCCATCCTCGACGGCGGGCTGCCGAAATGGCTGGCCGAAGGGCGGCCGCTCGAGGACCTGCCGCCGATGCCGCGCGAGCGCCATTTCACGGCCCGGTTCGACCACCACCTGGTCCGCGACAAGGAGCAGATCAGGGAAAACCTGGCGACCGGCCGCGAGCAGGTGCTGGACGCCCGCAGCGCCGGCCGCTTCGATGGAACGGAAGCGGAAATCTGGCCGGGACGGCGCAGCGGCCACATTCCCGGCAGCCGCAACCTGCCCTTCACCGATCTGCTCGACCCGGCGATGAAGACCTTCCTCCCGGCCGAGATCATGGCGGAACGCTTCCGCGCCGCCGGCATCGACATGAACCGCCCGGTCGTCACCACCTGCGGCTCCGGCATCACCGCCTGCGTTCTCGCCTTCGGGCTGCACCTGATCGGCCACAAGGACGTGGCGGTCTATGACGGCTCCTGGGCGGAATGGGGCCGTCCCGGCGACACGCCGGTGGAGCCCTGAACGGCGGCAGCGCCGTCATGCAGATCCGCACCTACGAAGAAGCCGATTTCCAGTCGGTGGTCGCCTTGTGGGAGGCGACCGGGTTGAACGTCGCCTACAACGATCCGACCGAGGACATCCCGCGCTGCGTCGCCGCACCGAACGCCCGGCTGTTCGTGGGCACGCTCGGCCCGATGCTCGTCGGCACCATCATGGCGGGGCAGGACGGCCATCGCGGCTGGCTCTACCGGCTCGCCGTGGCGCCGGAGCACCGGAGGCTGGGCTTCGGCCGCAGGCTCGTCGCGCATGCGGAAGCCTGGCTGGCCGAGCAGGGCATGCCGAAGATCAATCTGATGATCCGCGACAGCAACGTGGCGGTCCGGGATTTCTATCTTCGGCTCGGCTATGCGGTGGCGCCCCGGCTGGTCATGCAAAAGGGGCTCGACGCCGCCCATGCGTCGCCCGGCGGCAAGCTCGAGGTGGTGATCACCTATCTGGAGATGACCGCCCCGCCGCTGCGGCAGCCGGCGCCCACCCCGGCCGGAAAATTCGCGCTGCTGCGGGCGGAGACTCCGCCCGTGGCGTTCTATCGCTATCTCTACGACCAGGTCGGAGAGCGGTGGTTCTGGTACGAGCGCCGCATGCTCTCCGATGCGGAGCTCGAGGCCATCATCACCGACCCCAAAGTCGAGATCTACGTGCTCTATGCCGAGGGTGTGCCGGCCGGCTATGCCGAGCTCGACCGCCGCCGCGACGACGAGGTCTCGATCGCCTATTTCGGCCTCATGCCCGGCTTCATGGGGCGCGGCTTCGGTCCGTACCTGCTGGACTGGGCCGTCGACCTCGCCTGGAGCTACGGGCCGAAGCGGCTGCTGGTCGACACCTGCACGCTGGACCATCCGAACGCGCTGCGCATCTATCAGCGTGCCGGCTTCGTGCCCTACGATCAGCGCCGCAAGGAGATCGACGATCCGCGGCGGGCGGGGCTGATCCCCGCGCATCTGGAGCCGCGGCTGCCGTGAGCGATGCCCCGCCCGCCCAGTTTCGCCGGGTGGCCGAGACCGGGCGGCGCGAGCTGCAGTTCACCATCGACGGGCGGACCGTCACGGGACTCGAGGGCGACACCCTGCTCACCGCGCTCCTGATGAACGGGCGCAGCCTTCGCAGCTCGGAGTTCGGCGGCGGTCCGCGCGCGGGATTCTGCCTGATGGGCGCCTGCCAGGATTGCTGGGTCTCCCTCGCGGGGGGCGAGCGGGTGCGCGCCTGCTCCACCTATCTCCAGGACGGGCTCGCCGTGCTGACGGGGGCCGAGCCCGCTCCATGACCGACCCTCGCGTCCTCATCGTCGGCGCCGGCCCGGCCGGCACGCGCGCCGCCGAAGCGCTGGTCTCCGGCGGCGTCCGTCCGGTCGTCGTGGACGAGGCGCCACAGAGCGGCGGCCAGATCTATCGCCGGCCGCCGCCGCTGGCCGGCTTCGTCCGCCCGGCGCGGGCGCTCTACGGGCCGGCGGCGGCGAAGGCCACGGCGCTCCATGCGGCCTTCGATGCGTTGGGCGAGCGGATCGACTATCGCCCCGAGACAGTGGTCTGGGGGCTGGGCGATGGCGTGGCGCATGGCTTGCGGCGCGGCATCTGCGAGACGATCCCCTTCGACCGTCTCATCCTGGCCACGGGCGCGATGGACCGGGTGATCCCGTTTCCCGGCTGGACCATGCCCGGCGTCTTCACCCTGGGCGGCGCCCAGATCGCGCTCAAGCATCAGGGCTGCGCCGTCGGCCGCCGCACCGTGTTCCTCGGCACCGGGCCCCTGCTCTATCTCGTGGCCTGGCAATACGCCAAGGCGGGCGCCGAGGTCGCCGCCGTGCTCGACGTGTCCCCGGTGGCGCGGCGCATCCGGGAGCTTCCGCGCCTGGCGGCCGGCGGCCGGGTGCTGATGCAGGGCGTCCACTACATGGCCTGGCTGGTGGCGCATGGGGTACGGCTCGAAACGGCGATCCGTCCGGTGGCGGTCCAGGGCGGCGACGCGGTGGCCGCCCTCTCCTACCGCGACGCCGCCGGCCGGGAGCACGACATCCCCTGCGATGCCGTCGCCTTCGGCTATGGCTTGAAGCCGGAGATGCAGCTCGCCGATCTCGCCGGCTGCCGCTTCCGCTTCGACGAGGCCGGGCGGCACTGGCTGCCCGAGACGGACTCGGACGGCCGGGCGCTGGGCATCGACGGCGTCTATCTGGCCGGCGACGGCGCAGGAATTGGCGGCGCGGATGCCGCCGAGCTGGCTGGCGAGCGGGCGGCCCTGACGCTTCTCGCCGATCTCGGCCGGCCGGCGGACGGGGCGAGGCTGGCGCGGATCGAACGCCGCCTCGCCAGGCTCGCGCGGTTTCGCGCCGGTCTCGAGCGCGCCTTCCCCTTTCCGGCGGAGCTCGCCGCCGCCATCGACGATGCGACCATCCTCTGTCGCTGCGAGGAGGTGACGGCGGGCGAGCTGCGCGCGACGGCTCGGGGCATGCTGGCCGGCGACGAGATCAACCGCGCGAAGGCCTTTACCCGCATCGGCATGGGGCGCTGCCAGGGGCGCGTCTGCGGGCCCGCCGCACAGGAGGTGCTGGCCGCCGCCCTCGCCCTCTCGCCGGACGGCGTCGGGCGGCTGCGGGGACAGCCGCCGATCAAGCCCGTGTCGGTCGCCGCCCTCGCGACAGGATGCGAGACCTCGTCATGAGCCGGCCCGCCGAGACGGAGGTCGCGGTGATCGGCGGCGGCATCGCCGGCTGCGCGACGGCGCTCTTCCTGCGGCGGCGGGGGATTCCGGTGGTCGTCCTGGAGCGCGACCGCTGCGGCGTCCGGGCGAGCGGCGTCAAGTTCGGCGGCGTGCGTCACCAGGGACGCGATCTGCGCGAGCTGCCTCTGTCGCTGCGCGGGCGCGAGGTCTGGCAGAACCTCGCCGCCCTGATCGGTATCGACGGGGAGCTCATGCAGACCGGGCATCTGCGGCTCGCGCGCAGCGCCGAGGACATGCAGGTTCTCGAGCGCTATCGCGAGGCGGCACGCCCGCTCGGCCTGGAACTCGAGCTGCTGGGGCGCGACGCGCTCGGCCGGCGGTTTCCCTGGATCGGCGAGCTGCCCGCCGGCGGGTCGTTCTGCCCGCTCGACGGGCACGCCAACCCGCGGCTCGTGGCGCCCGCCTTCGCTGCGGCGGCGCGCGCCGCCGGCGCCGAGATCCGCGAAGGCGCGGAGGTCGCCACGGCCGAACGCGACGGCGACGTCTTCCGCCTCGCGCTCCGCGGCGGCCCGGAGCTGCGCTGCCGCATCCTGGTGAACGCCGCCGGCGCGTGGGGCAATCGCATCGCCGGGCTGTTCGGCGAACGGGTCGAGATGCGGGCGGAAGTGCCGCAGGTGATGGTGACGGAGCCGGCGCCCTATCGCATCGCGCCGGTGCTCGGGGTGATCGGCGGCGATCTCTATCTTCGCCAGATTCCGCGCGGGAACGTGATCTTCGGTGGCGGCGAAGGCATCGCGGAGGGCGCCGACCACCTGCTCAGCCGGCCGCGAGCCGAAGTCGCCGCGACCGCGGCGGCCATGGCTGCGCGCATCGCCCCGTTCGTCGCGAAGCTATCCGTGATCCGCATGTGGACCGGCGTCGACGGAACCACTGCCGATGGCTGCCCGGTCGTCGGACCGAGCGATCGGGTTCCCGGACTCCTGCACGCTTTCGCGTTCTGCGGCCACGGATTCCAGCTCGGCCCCGCGGCCGGGCTGGTGCTCGCGGAACTGATCGCCGACGGCCGGACGACGACGCCGATCGACGGGCTGTCCATCGCGCGGTTCCGCATGCAGCATCGAGTCGCATGAGCGGGTGACCCGACCGGCCGATGATGCTATCAGGTGACGGGGACTCCGAAGAACTCAGCGGCGGCGGGCATGAAGTTCAGCCTCTCCTATCGTCGGATCGGCGAGGACGGAATCAGATATCCGGAGATCCTGCGGGTCCGCGACTACATCGAGGCGAAGCGCGGCGCGCGTTCGTTCGCTGCGCGGCGCGACATCCTGCCGGAAGAGATCAGGTTCGCGCTCGGCCGGATCATTCTGATGGATGTGCGGAAGAATCCGCTCGATTTCATCTATCGCCTGTACGGCACCGAAATCTCGGCAGGAGACCGCGACGAGGTGACCCGGAAATCCGTGTTCGAGCAGCCGCCCGGCAGGTATCGCGACGTCGTGGTCGCCTGCTACAGCGAGGCGATCGCCGCCCGCGGCCCGGTCTATCACGAGATGACGGTGAGCGACGGCCGGCGCTCCGCCAGGTGGCAGCGCGGCCTGTTCCCCCTCTCGGGCGACGGAAAGAAGATCGACATGCTCCTCAGCGTCACCTGGTGGGGCAAGGAGCTCGGCCTGATCTGGGACGACTTCCTCGCCGAGGAGGCCGCCCTCCGCGGTTAGTCTAGTGATGCAGGATCTGGCTCAGGAAGAGCTTGGTGCGCTCCGACTTCGGATTGTTGAAGAACCCCTGCGGGTCGTTCTGCTCGATGATCTCCCCGCCGTCCATGAAGATCACCCGGTTGGCTACTGTCCGGGCGAAGCCCATCTCGTGCGTCACGCAGAGCATGGTCATGCCGCTCTGGGCCAGCTCGATCATGACGTCGAGCACCTCCTTGATCATCTCCGGGTCGAGCGCCGAGGTCGGCTCGTCGAACAGCATGACCTTCGGGTTCATGCAGAGCGAGCGGGCGATGGCCACGCGCTGCTGCTGACCGCCGGAGAGCTGCCCAGGATATTTCCCGGCCTGCTCCGGAATCTTCACCCGCTCCAGATAGTGCATGGCCGCGCGCTCGGCCTCCGCCTTCGGCATCTTGCGCACCCAGATCGGCGCCAGGGTGAGGTTCTGCAGCACGGTCAAATGCGGGAACAGGTTGAAGTGCTGGAACACCATCCCGACCTCGCGCCGGATCTGCTCGATATGCTTGAGGTCGTTCGAAAGCTCGGTGCCGTCCACGACGATGCGGCCCCGTTGATGCTCCTCCAGCCGGTTGATGCAGCGGATCAGGGTCGATTTGCCCGAGCCGGACGGGCCGCAGATCACGATGCGCTCGCCCTTGTAGATCGTCAGGTCGATGTTCTTCAGCACGTGAAACTGGCCGAACCATTTGTGGAGGCCGCTCACCTCGATCATGACCTCGTCGGAAACCTGCATGCCGGCCCGCGCGGCTGACTGTGCCATCGTCTTTCTCCTCAGGTCTTCTTGTGGCCGGTATGCAGCTTGCGCTCCAGCCGCACGCTGTAGCGCGACATGCCGAAGCAGAAGATGAAATAGATCACCGCCGCGAACACGAATCCCTCGTTGGACAGCCCCGCCCAGTTCGCATCGCGCGTGGCCTGCTGCACCGTGCCGAGCAGCTCGAACAGCCCGATCACGATCACCAGCGTGGTGTCCTTGAACAGGCCGATGAAGGTGTTGACGATCCCGGGGATCGAGATGCGCAGCGCCTGGGGCAGGACGATCAGCCCCATCATCTGCCAGTAGCCGAGGCCGAGCGCCATCGCGCCTTCGTACTGCCCCCGCGGGATCGCCTGCAACCCGCCGCGCACCACCTCGGCCATGTAGGCGGCGCCGAACAGGGCGATGCCGATCATGGCGCGCAGCAGCTTGTCGAAGTTCACGCCGGCGGGCAGGAACAGCGGCAGCATCACCGAAGCCATGAACAGCACGGTGATGAGCGGCACCGCCCGCACGAACTCGATGAACGCCACGCACAGCGTGCGGATGATCGGCAGGTCCGACCTGCGGCCGATCGCCAGCAGGATGCCGAGCGGCAGCGAGAACACGATGCCGACGATGCCGAGGATGAGCGTCAGCATCAGCCCGCCCCAGAGCGAGGTGTCGACGACCCGCAGGCCGAGCCCGCCGTAGAACAGGAAATACGCGATCACCGGCAGGATGAAGAACACGAACCCGGCGAGATACTTCTTTCCCGGCGTCCGATCGAACAGGAGCGGCACGGCCGTCACCAGGAACAGGATGAAGGCGAGATCGACGCGCCAGCGCTCCTCGATCGGGAACCGCCCGTACATGAACTGCCCGAAGCGGGCGCGCACCATGGTCCAGCACGCGCCGGGCGCCGTGCAGTCCTCCCGCGACGTGCCGTCGTTCCAGTTGGCCGAGAAGATCGCCCAGTCCAGCACCGGCGGCACGATCAGGTAGATCAGATAGAGCGACCCGACGGTGAGCGCCGTGTTGAGCGGCGAGGAGAACAGGTTGGCGCGCAGCCAGCCGAGCACGCCGACCGTGCTGGCCGGCGGCGGCATGTCCGGATGGCGGCCGGGCTCGTAGCGCTCGGGCGTGGTGACCGTCTCGTCCGTCATGTCACCGCTCCACCAGCCGGACGCGCCGGTTGTACCAGTTCATGAACAGCGAGATGATCAGGCTGATCGTCATGTAGACCGCCATCGTTATGGCGATGACCTCGACCGCCTGGCCGGTCTGGTTGAGGACGGTGCCCGAGAACACGCTGACCAGGTCGGGATAGCCGATCACGACGGCGAGCGAGGAGTTCTTGGTCAGATTGAGATACTGGCTGGTGAGCGGCGGCACGATGACGCGCAGCGCCTGGGGAATGACGATGAGCCGCATCGTCGTCCCCGGCCGCAGCCCGAGCGCGAGCGCCGCCTCGGTCTGGCCGTGGCTCACCGACTGGATGCCGGAGCGCACGATCTCCGCGATGAACGCGCCGGTGTAGAGCGAAAGCGCGAGGAGAAGCGCCACGAACTCCGGCAGGATGCGCGTACCGCCTTCGAAATTGAAGCCCTTGAGCTCGGGCAGGTTCCAGCTGAGCGGGAACCCGGCCAGGGCGGCGGCGAGAAGCGGCAGGACGACGACCAGCCCGATTCCGGTCAGGATCGCCGGGAACTGCTCGCCGGTCCGCGCCTGCCGCGCCCGCGCCCAGCGGTAAAGGATGATCGCGGCCACGACCGCCACGACGAGGGCGAGCGGAATGACCGCGAATCCCGCCTCGGGCACCGGCGCCGGGACGGACAGGCCGCGATTGTTCAGGTAGACGGCATCGCCGATGACGAGGCTCTGCCGGACGCTGGGCAGGGCGGAGAGGACGCCGAAATACCAGAAGACGATCTGCAGCAGCAGCGGCACGTTGCGCAGCGTCTCGACATAGACGGTCGCCAGCCGCGCCACCAGCCAGTTGCTCGACAGGCGGAGCACGCCCACCGTGAAGCCGATCAGGGTGGCGAGCACCACCCCGCAAGCCGAGACCAGCAGCGTGTTCAGCAGCCCGACCAGAAAGGCGCGGGCGTTGCTCGAGGTCAGGTTGTAGTCGATCAGCGTGATGCCGATGTCGAACCCGGCGACGCGGTCGAGGAAGCCGAAGCCGGATGCCACGCCGAGCCGGGCGAGATTGGTGGCGGTGTTGTGGACGATGAAGAGAATGAAGGCGATCAGCAGAAGCAGCACCACCGCCTGCAGGATCGCGCCGCGGATGCGGACGTCGTTCCAGAAGGCCAGCCAGCTTCCGGTCGAGCGACCTTCGGTTTCAACCGCCATCGGTCCCTCTCAGCTCGTAGGGCTGGAATGGCGCCGCATGCCCCGACCGTCCGGTCGGAGCATGCGGGCCGTTCACGCGAAGTTCGCCCTCAGCGGATCGGCGGCGAATACAGGATGCCGCCCTTGCTCCAGAGCTGGTTGAGGCCCCGGGCGAGGCCCAGCGGGGTCTTGAGCCCCACATTGGCCTCGAAGCTCTCGCCGTAATTGCCGACGAGCTTGATGATGTTGTAGGCCCAGTCGTTGGACAGGCCCAGCATCTCGCCCATCCGGTCCTCGACGCCGAGCATGCGGCGCACCTCGGGATTGTCCGAGTTGGCCTTCATGTCGTCGACGTTCTGGCTGGTCACGCCATACTCCTCGGCGCTGATCATGGCGTTGAGCGTCCAGCGGACGATGTCGCCCCACTTGTTGTCGCCGTGCCGCACCAGCGGTCCGAGCGGCTCCTTGGAGATGATCTCGGGCAGGATGATGTGGGTGTCGGGCTCGGCCAGGACCGAGCGCTCCGCGGCGAGGCCGGAGGCGTCGGTGGTATAGGCGTCGCAGCGCCCCTCGTCATAGGCCTGGCGCGCCTGCTCGTTGGTCTCGAACACCACCGACTTCAGCTCCATGTTGTTGGCGCGGAAGTAGTCGGCGAGATTCTTCTCGGTCGTGGTGCCGGTCTGCACGCATACGGATGCGCCGTTCAGCTCCAGCGCGCTGGCGACGCCCAGGTCCTTGCGGACCATGAACCCCTGGCCGTCGTAGTAGTTCACGCCGACGAACTCGAAGCCGAGATCGGCGTCGCGCGACAGGGTCCAGGTGGTGTTGCGGGCCAGCAGGTCGACTTCGCCCGACTGCAGCGCGGTGAAGCGCTCCTTGGCGTTGGTCGGGACGTAGTTCACCTTGGTGTCGTCGCCGAAGACGGCCGCGGCGACCGCGCGGCACATGTCGACGTCCAGACCCTTCCAGTTGCCCTGATCGTCCGGGGCGGCGAAGCCGGCGAGGCCGGTTGTGACGCCGCAGTTCAGCACGCCGCGCGACTTGACGTCGTCGAGCGTGGCGGCGCCGGCCGTTCCGGCGGCGACCGTCAATGCGGCGACGAAGCCGCCGGCGGCGATGAGGCTAAGACGTTTCATAACTCACACCTTCCCTGTTTAGGTGGACGTATCTTTGCACGCCGGTCCCGCCGACAATCGTCCAGCGGATCCAGCGGCCAGCCGATCCTTGAACTGAACGGTCCGTTGGCGGAACCGGCGTCGGCTGAGCATCACCTTTAACATGAGCCCGCAGAAGCCGACAAGCGCTGGCGAGTTGGGGCGATTGGCCTATATCCTGCGCGCTTGACAGTCATTTTTCCGCCGGAGCACCTCCGAATGAGCGATCACCCGCTCGAGGACGATACACTGATCACCCATGCGGGCAACCGTCCGGGCGAGAATTTCGGGATCGTCAATCCGCCGGTCTACCACGCCTCGACCGTGCTCTTCCCCACCGTCGCGGCGCTGGAGGAGTCGGTGCGCCATCTGGACGACCCGGGGCGGGTCCATTACGGCCGCTACGGCACGCCGACCACCTTCGCCTTCGAGCAGGCGGTGGCGCGGCTGGAAGGCGGCGACCAGGCGATCGCGCTGCCCTCCGGGCTGGCGGCGATCACGGTCGCCCTGACCGCCTTCCTGTCCGCGGGCGATCACCTGCTGATGGTCGACACGGTCTACGGCCCCGCGCGGAAGTTCTGCGACCGGCAGCTGGCGCGCTTCGGGGTGGAAACCACCTATTACGATCCGCTGATCGGCGCCGGCATACGGGATCTGCTGCGGCCCAACACGCAGGTCGTATACCTGGAATCGCCGGGCTCGCTCACCTTCGAGGTGCAGGACATCGAGGCGATCGCCGCCGCCGCGCATGCCGCCGACGCGACGGTGGTCATGGACAACACCTGGGGCACGCCGCTCTTCTGCAAGCCGTTCCGCCACGGCGTCGACGTCACCGTGCACGCCGCCACCAAGTACATCGTCGGCCACTCCGACGCGATGCTCGGCCTCGTCGTGACCCGGGACGGGCTGTTCCGCCAGCTCAAGGCCACCGCGCACGGCTTCGGCCATGCGGCGGCGCCGGACGACTGCTATCTCGGCCTGCGCGGCTTGCGCACGCTGTCCGTCCGGCTGAGCCGCCACCAGGAAAACGGTCTCACCCTGGCGCGCTGGCTGCGCGAGCGGCCCGAGGTCGCTCGGGTCCTCCACCCGGCGCTGGAACAGGATGCCGGCCACGCCGCCTGGCGGCGCTATTTCACCGGCGCGTCCGGCCTCTTCGGCATTGTCCTCAATCCGGTTTCGAAGCCGGCACTGGCGGCGATGCTGGACGGCATGGAGCTGTTCGGCATGGGCTTCAGCTGGGGCGGCTATGAGAGCCTGATCCTGCCGGTCCGGCCGGAGACGGTGCGCAGCGCCACCGCCTGGACCGCGCCCGGCCCGGTCCTGCGCATCCATGCCGGGCTCGAGGATCCGCGCGACCTCATCGCCGACCTGGAGCGCGGCTTCCAGCGACTGAATGCCGCAGGAGGGGCGTGATGACCGCCGCCGCGGACCGGATCGCCGCCCTGCTCGACGGCATCGCCTTCGACGATTCCGGTCTGGTGCCGGCGATCGCCCAGCAGCACGACACCGGCGAGGTGCTGATGATGGCCTGGATGAACCGCGAGGCCGTCGCCGAGACCGTCGCCACCGGCCGGGTCTGCTACTGGTCGAGATCCCGCAGGTCGCTCTGGCGGAAGGGCGAGAGCTCCGGCCAGGTGCAGCATCTCGTCGAGCTCCTGGTCGACTGCGACGGCGACACGCTGCTGCTCCGGGTCGATCAGACCGGCGTCGCCTGCCATACCGGGCGGCGCTCCTGCTTCTTCCGCGCGCTGCGGGAGGACGGGCTGGAGACGGTCGCCGAGGTGCTGGTCCCGCCGGAACGGCTCTACCGGGGCTGACGCGATCCGCATGGCGACAAGGCGTCCCGCCCTCGTTCCGCGCCCGCGGCTGCGCATCCTGCTCGGCGCGGCGGTCGCCATCGGGCCCGGCAAGGCCGACCTCCTGGAGGCGATCGACCGCTGCGGCTCGATTTCCGCCGCGGCGCGGGAGCTCGGCATGTCCTATCGCCGGGCCTGGCAGCTCGCCGATATCATGAACCGCAGCTTCCGGGAGCGGCTGGTCGAGGCGGGCACGGGCGGGGCGCGCGGCGGCGGCGCCCGGCTCACCCCGCTCGGCCGCGACGTGCTGCGGCGCTACCGCGCCATGGAGCGCAAGGCGGCCGAGAGCGTCGCCGCCGACATCCGCAGCTTCCGGCGCCTGCTCGCCGAGGAGTGACATGGCCGCTTGCCCGGCCGCTATTGCCGCCCGCGTTATATTCGGGCAAACATAACGCCCCCGCCCCCGCCTGGGATGTGCCGTACATGCCGCGTGTTCTCGCCGCCCTCGTCGTCATGCTGTGCGTCGGCATCGCGGCCGGCCATGCGCGCGCCGGCGATCTCCTCGTCTTCGCCGCCGCCAGCACCCGGAACGCCCTCGACGACATCGTCGCCGCCTACGAGGCGGCGCATCAGGTGCAGGTCGAGGCGTCCTACGCATCGAGCTCGGATCTCGCCAAGCAGATCGAGCACGGCGCCCCCGCCGGCCTCTTCGTCTCGGCGGACACGCGCTGGGCGGATTATCTCGACGAGCTCGGCTTCGTCGCCGACCGGCGCGACCTGCTCGGCAACAGCCTGGTTCTCGTCGCCCCGAAAGGCGCCGAGATCAGCGTCGATCTCGCCCGCCCGGAGAGCCTGCGGGCGGCGCTGGACGGCGGCTGGCTCGCCATGGGCGACCCCGACCACGTGCCCGCGGGACGCTATGGCAAGGCGGCGCTGGAGGCGCTCGGACTCTGGACCGCTCTCGACGGGAAGATCGCCCGGGCGAAGGACGTCCGGGCGGCGCTGGCGCTGGTCGAGCGCGGCGAGGCCGCTGCGGGAATCGTCTACGGGACCGACGCCGCGGCCAGCGAGGATGTCGAGACCATCGCCGCCTTCCCCGCATCGAGCCATCCGGAGATCGTCTACCCGGTCGTGCTGGTCGCCGGGCAGGAGAGCGACATGGCGCGCGACTTCTATGCCTTCCTGGCGGGGCCCGAGGCGCGCGAGGCGTTCCTGCGCCACGGCTTCACGATCGATCCGTCGGGCGTCCCGGGGAATTGATCGTGAGCGTCCGCGGCGCCTCCTTACCCCCCTCCCCTTGCGGGAGGGGGAGGGGCCCATCGCGAAGCGATGGGAGGGAGAGGGGAGCACGTCGGCGGGCAGGATTTCGCGCGCGCGCATCCGCGCGCGAAACCCCTCCCCCTACCCCCTCCCGCAAGGGGAGGGGGTAAAGGTGCTCGGGCTCTCCGACGTCGAGCTGGAAGCCGTGCGGCTCAGCCTCCGGGTCGCGTTCTGGAGCGTCGCGTGCAGTCTGCCGTTCGGGCTCTTCGTCGCCTGGCTGCTCGCCCGCCGGGACTTTCCCGGAAAGGCGCTGCTCGACGGGCTCGTGCATCTGCCCCTCGTCGTCCCGCCGGTCGTGGTCGGCTACCTCCTGCTCGTGCTCTTCGGACGCCGCGGTCCGATCGGCGGATTGCTCCATGAGCTCTTCGGTGTCTCCCTGGTGTTCAGCTGGGAAGGCGCGGCGCTGGCCGCCGCCGTGATGGCCTTTCCGCTGATGGTGCGGGCGATGCGCCTCTCCCTCGAATCCGTCGATCGCAAGCTGGAATCCGCGGCGCGGACCCTGGGCGCGACGCCCCTCGACGTGTTCGCGACGGTCACCCTGCCGATGATGGCGCCGGGCATCCTGGTCGGCGCCGTGCTCGCCTTCGCCCGCGGCCTCGGCGAGTTCGGGGCGACGATCACCTTCGTCTCGAACATTCCGGGGGAGACGCGCACCATTCCGGTCGCCATCTACACCTTCACCCAGGCGCCCGGCGGCGAGGCCGCGGCGATGCGGCTCAGCCTCGTCTCCATGGCGATCGCGCTGGCCGCCCTGGTCGCCTCGGAATGGCTCGCGCGCCGGGTGCGGGCGCGGCTGCGGGCGTAGGGGCGGCGATGCTGGAGATGACCGCCAGCTGCCGGCTGGGAGGCTTCGAGCTCGACGTCGACTTCGCCGCGCCGACCGACGGCGTCGTCGCCCTGTTCGGCAAATCCGGCTCGGGCAAGACCTCCGTCATCAACATGCTTGCCGGGCTGCTGCGGCCGTCCCGCGGGCGCATCGTCCTGAACGGCGCGGTGCTGTTCGACAGCCGGGCGGGCATCGACCTGCCGCCGGAGCGCCGCCGGCTCGGCTACGTCTTCCAGGAGGGCCGCCTCTTCCCGCATCTCGACGTGCGGCAGAACCTGGCCTACGGGCTGAAGCGCACGCCGGCTGCCGAGCGCCATGCCGGGCTCGACCGGATCGTCGCCCTCCTCGGCATCGGGCATCTGCTGGAGCGGCGGCCGGCCGATCTCTCCGGCGGCGAGAAGCAGCGCGTGGCGATCGGCCGGGCCCTGCTCGCCAGCCCCCGGCTTCTCCTCATGGACGAGCCGCTCGCCTCGCTCGACGCCGCGCGCAAGGACGAGATCCTGCCCTTCATCGAGCAGCTGCGCGACGAGCTGCGCCTGCCCATCGTCTATGTCAGCCATGACAGCGGCGAGCTGCTGCGCCTCGCCGACACGGTGGTGCTGATGTCGGACGGCCGGGCGGCCGCGGTGGGGCCGCTCGAGGAGGTGATGAGCCGGCTCGACCTGCGGCCGCTGACCGGGCGCTACGAGGCCGGCGCGGTGCTGCGGGCGCGGGTGGCGGCCCAGGAGCCCGAGCTCGGCCTGACCCGCCTCGCCTTCCCGGGCGGGGAGCTCCAGGTGGCGCGGCTCGACCTGCCGGAGGACACCGAGATCCGCGTCCGGCTCCGGGCGCGCGACGTGGCGATCGCCCTCGCCCGCCCGAAGGACATCAGCATCCTGAACGTGTTTCCGGGACGGATCGTCGAGCTCGGCGACGGCGAGGGCCCGCATGTCGACCTGAAGCTCGACATCGGCGTGCCGCTCTGGGCGAGAGTGACCTTGCGCTCGGCGCGCGAGCTTGACCTCACAATCGGCCGCGAGGTCTATGCCCTCGTCAAGGCCGTGGCGATCGACCGCCACAGCCTCGGCCGCCGCCGGCCGCGCCCGGAGGACGAGCCGCTGCCGCTGTAGCCCCTATTTCGACAGGCGCAGCTTGGACAGGTTGTTGGCGATCTGGCGGAACGCCGCCTGAAGCTCGGCCACGGTCGGCGCGTTGTAGTAATAGGGCGCATCGGGTCCCGTCGCGACGGATTTCAGCAGATTGGTCAGCGTGACGCTGTCTTCGTCGAACTGGATGACGTACAGCAGAATTCCCTGGTTCTTGACGTTCTCGGCCAGCCGCTTCAGCCGGTTGTTCAGGTTGTTCCGCGTATTGGGCGAGTCGGGCGGCGACGGCAGATAGCCGTGGCCGGAATAGGTGTTGGTGCCCGCCCCGTTGCCGGAGCCGAACCGCCCCTTGTAGGCGTCGCCGCTGCCGCCGACGATCTGGCCGTCGGTCAGCAGCACGATGGCGCGCTGCCGCGGGAACGGCACCGTCTCCAGCGCCTCGGCGAAGGGCTGGCCCGGCATCAGCACCTCCCAGGCCCAGGCGAGACCCTGCGGGATGTTGGTGTTGCCGGCGGGGCTGAGGCTGTCGATGGCATCGAGCACCGGCTGCTTCGCGCTTTGGAGCGGCATGATCCCGACCGATGGACAGGCGGTGCAATCCGTCTCGGCGTTGTTGATGGTCGGCAACGCACGGCGCCACCAGGACGGCGCGTCGGGGACCGCCACCGGATGCGGCTCGGAGTCGTCGTCGTCCCTGTTGTCGTTCCAGTACGCCCCATAGCAGCTCCGGTCGTCGCCGTACCAGCGTGTATAGGACGGCTCCCCGTCGTTCGACGTGTTCCACCGGCCGGAACGAGGCTCGCCTTCGAGCGTCGGAATCGGCTCCCACCCGATCCAGTTCGCTCCGCCGATGATGACCGGTCCCAGCGACAGGTCGGCGTCGTTGGCGTTGCTGCCGTCGCCGGTGTAGCGGGCGTAGACGCAGCCCTTCCAGCCGTCGTCCGGCCGCGACAGGAGCGGGACCGGCGAGTTGTTCGCCTTGTAGAGCGTCGACTGCGTCGCGCCGGTGACCGGGTTCGTGAACTGCGCGACGTTCGTCTCGGTCGTCTGGTCGGGATCGTAGCTCTGGTTCACCACCGTCACGTTGACCTTGGCGTTCCAGTTCACGATGCCGATGTTGAGGAGGTTGTAGGTGGTGCCGTCGAGCGTCACGGTCGGCGAGACGGTGTTGGCGCCGAACAGGATGTTGACGAGGTCCGTCGCCGCCTGCTTCGCCCCCTCGATCTTGGTGGAGGGCTGGTTCATCGAGCCCGACGTATCGATGCTCAGCACCAGGTCGAGCTGGTCGATCTGGCGCGTGACCGCGCTGGAGGCTGAGACGGTGAGCGTGTCCTTGTTGAACACGCGCATGAACGTCGTGCCGATCGTCGCCTCCGCCTCGAGCTCGATCCAGGACTTGTTCGTGCTGGGGTCGACCGTAATGGTGGGCCCGTTCACCGTGGCGCCCATGAAGCCGGGCGGGAAGTTCGCTTCGAAGAACATATCGACCTCCGCGTCCCGCACGGCTGGGTCGGAGAACAGAGCCTTCCCGCCGGCGAGCGCCGCGGCATCCAGCGCCTGCGACAGACGCGCCTTGACCATGAAGCCGCGCGCCGTGTCGGTGGCGAGCCCGAGCGCGCCGATCAGCGGGATGATCGCGGCGGCGACCAGGATCGCGGTGGTGCCGCGTTCGTCGCGTCGGAAGGCACGGAGGCCGGCCACCGCGCGGCGCGGCAGGGATGCGGCGATCTCGATCGAAGCGGACGGAAGAGGTGCCAAGCCGGAGTCCTTTGCAGCGGCTCTCGCAGCCTCTTCCGTATAGGTGGCAAACGTGAACGAAACGCTAAAGTCCGGCCACTCGTCCGCGGTCGCGTGGCGCCGATCAGTAAACGGGGGCGACAGGACTAGGAATTCATGCCGGCAGATAGAATTTTAGACAAAACATTCTCTTGCCCGTTCCGCAAGAAAGCTCCCGGTAATCCGGACATCGTCTGATTCAGATCGCACGAATACAGCGCCTCCCCGTCCGCTGACCAGTCACGGCTGCGCGGCTTAATCGCAGCTTAAGAAATCTCGGCTGTGATGAGGTGAGCCTACTGCTTTCGCATAGCCGAGCCGATGTTCAGCGAGGTGGCCGTGCCGATGCTCCCCGAAACGGCCGGCGTGAGCCGGACCGTGCGACCCAGGCCCTCGGGCGCTCCCGCAGCCCGGACTCCGCCCCGCACGTCGCGGCGGCGCGACCGGCCATTAACGAATTGCCAACCGTTCTCTCCGTTAACTAACCCGGCGAGCCTCTGCGTCGGACGGCGGATGCGGCGGAGCCGCCGCGGCGGCAATTGCGTCGCGATTGCCGACGGTTTCGTCGGCCGCGGCGGTGAACGGATCCAAGCATGGCGCCACAGCTGCTGATTAACGAGATCGCGATCCTGGCCTTCGCCGCGCTCCTGATGGCCGCGGCCGTGGAGGACGTGCGCCGCCTGATCATCCCGAACCGGCTGCCGCTCGCCATCGTCCTGCTGTATCCGGCCTATGTCCTCTCCGCTCCCGTCGGCGTGGACTGGAGCGGCGCCGCCGTCATCGCCGGGGCCGCTCTCGGGCTCGGCATCGTCCTCTTCGCCTATGGCTTCACCGGCGGCGGCGACGTGAAGCTCTTCGCCGCGGCGAGCCTCTGGGCGGGGCCCCTGTTCTTCCCGCAGCTGCTGCTGATCACCGGCCTCGTCGGTGCGGCGATCGCGCTCGGCATGCTCGCCCACCGGCGTTTCGTCGCGCCCCGCCCGGCCCTGACCGCCGCCAGCGGCGAGCCGGCCGGCGGTGGCGGTGCGGAAATCGCGCGGCACCCGCGCCGGCGGCGAGACATGGAGCTGCCCTATGGCGCCGCCATCGCCGCCGGTGGCGGCAGCGTCGCGCTCACCCTGCTGTTCGGAGCCTGAGTCATGAACGCGCGCAGCATGCTCATCATCCTGGCGGCATTGCTGGTGGCGGGCGTGACGGCCTTCCTGGCGCGCGGCTGGCTCACCGCCGAGCGCGCCCAGATGCAGGCCGTCCAGGTCCCCGTGGTCCAGCAGGCGCCGAGCCAGGCCGTGCTGGTCGCCTCCGACGAGCTTCCCGCCGGCCTCTTCCTCAAGGAGGAGCATCTGCGCTGGCAGGCCTGGCCGGCGGACGGGCTCGATCCGAACTATTTCGTGCAGGAGAAGACGGACCTGGCGAGCCTGGTCGGTTCGGTGGTCCGCCGGAACATCGCCGCCGGCGAGCCGATCCTCGGCGGCAAGATCGTGAAGCCCGGCGACCGGGGCTTCCTGGCGGCGGTGCTGAAGCCTGGCATGCGGGCGGTCACGGTCAAGGTCAACGAGATCACCGGCGTCGCCGGGCTGGTCTTTCCCGGCGACCGGGTCGACCTCCTGCTCAGCCTCGCGCTGGACGACATGATCGAGGACACGCCCGACCGGCGCGCCAGCGAGACCGTGCTCGAGAACGTGCGGGTGCTGGCGATCGGCCGGACGCTCGCCGAAGGCGGCGAGTCCCCTCCCGGCGGCGAGATGGCGACGATCGAGGTCACGCCGAAACAGGCCGAGATGGTGGCCGTCATGGTCGAGCTCGGCCGGCTGTCGCTGTCGCTGCGCAGCCTTGCCTCGCCGGAGCTCAACGAGTTCGGCGACGCCATCGTCAGCAGCGCTGCGCCCGCCGGCGAAACGGCGCTCGGCGCCGCGCCCTACGCGACCCCCGGCGCGACGCTGATCTCGGATTCCCAGGCCCCCGGCGCAGCCGCCGAGCCGCAGGACCCGCGACAGGTCGAGGAGGAGGAGAACCCCTCCCCGGTGCGCGGCCTCACCTACACCTTCGACAGCGAGGTGAGCCAGCTGCTCGCCGCGCCGTCGAGCACGGTCACCGTCACGGTGCAGCACGGCTCGACGACCGAAACCATCCAGTTCGACTGACGCGCAGGCGTAGAGGACGATGTTCATGATCACGCTCAAGGATCTGCCGGCGCTGCTGACGGCCGCCGCTCTCGCCCTGGCCGCCGGGCCCGCCATGGCGCAGTCGGAAATCATCCGGCCCGACGCGGGCCATATCGCGGTGGAGCTCAACGAGGGCACGCTGGTGCGGATCGACAGCCCGGCGGATTCGGTCTTCGTGGCCAACCCGGAGGTTGCCGACGTCGCCGTGAAGTCGCCGCGCCTCATCTACGTCTTCGGCAAGCGGCCGGGCGAGACCAGCCTCTACGCCGTCGACGAGAACGAGAACGTCCTCCTGAACATGGGACTGACCGTCTCCCACAACCTGTCCAGGCTACGCGGCGCGCTCAGGAGCCTGCTGCCCACCGCTACGATCGACGTGCGCTCCGTCGACGGCGGGATCGTGCTCGACGGCTATGTCGCCTCCGCCATTCAATCCGAGGACGCCCAGCGCCTGGCCACCCGGTTCATCTCGGAGAACGAGGCGATCATCAACCGCCTCCACGTGACCGAGCCGAACCAGGTCAATCTGCGCGTCCGCATCGCCGAGGTGTCCCGCAGCGTGCTGCGCCAGCTCGGCATCAACTGGGACGCGGCGTTCGAAGGCAGCAGCATCACCTTCGGCGTGCTCAGCAAGGGCTTCGCCACCAGCGCCTCCCTCTTCGGCACCGGCAACCAGGCGACGGACGCCTATTTCGGCGGCATCGAGACGGGCGACCTGGACCTGAACGCGCTGATCGACGCCCTGGCGGAAGAAAGCCTGGTGTCGCTGCTCGCCGAGCCGAACCTGACCGCCCTGTCGGGTGAGACGGCGAGCTTCCTCGCCGGCGGCGAGTTTCCGGTACCCGTGGCGCAGTCGGCCGACGCCGATAGCAACTCCATCACGGTCGAGTTCCGGAACTTCGGCGTGAGCCTCGCCTTCACCCCGACCGTTCTCTCGGCCAGCCGTATCAGCATGCGCGTGCGGCCGGAGGTGAGCGCGCTCACCGATCAGGGCGCCGTGCAGTTCGGCGGGTTCGACATTCCCGCGCTCAGCGTGCGCCGCGCCGAGACCACCGTCGAGCTCGGCAGCGGCCAGAGCTTCGCCATCGCCGGCCTCATCCAGAGCAACCGCACCCTGGACGCCAACAAGATCCCGGGCCTCGGCGACATCCCCATCCTGGGCGAGCTGTTCCGCTCCGACCGCTTCAACCGCGAGGAGACGGAGCTGGTCATCATCGTCACGCCCTATGTGGTGAAGCCCGTCCCGGCGCAGCTGATCGCCGCCCCCACGGATCCGACCTTCGGCGAGGAAGGCAGCCAGAAGCTGGCCCTGGGCGGCGGCGTGCCGGTCCCCGGGACCGCCGCGGCGGGCGGCCTCGTCGGGCCTGTCGGCTTTGTGATCGAGTAGGTGGCGCCATGAAGACTCTCCGCACGCGACTCTGTCTCGCCGTACTGTCGGCGCTCGCTCTGCCCGCCCTGCTCGCCGGCTGCACCAACGACGAGCCGCGGCGCATCACCTTCGCCACCTGGAAGCAGTCGGACCCGGTGCCGCAGCCGCAGGCCGGCTATGCCCCGATCCATCACAGCGTCGCCTTCGCGCCCGGCGGCCAGCTCAGCGACACCGAGCGGGAGGCGCTGGCCATCTTCCTGCGCCGCAACGCCATCCCGGCCGGCAGCCGCGTCACGCTCTCCGCGCCCCTTCCCGCCGACGGCAACGCGGAGCTGCTGGGCCAGCGCCTCTCCGCCCTTCGCGCGGAGCTCGCGAGCCTCGGCGTGAGCGCCGCCACCCTGCCGCCCGGCACGGGCGCCGGCGCCGCGCTGCAGCCGGACCGGGTCATGGTGACCGCCCAGGTGCTGAGCGTCGTCCAGCCTGCCTGCCCCGGCTACAACACGCCCATCCAGCTCGACCTGGAGCACCGGCCGATCATCACCCCGGGCTGCAGCAACGCGGTCAATCTGGGGCTGATGGTGGCCAACCCGGCCGATCTTCAGAACGGCCAGCCACTGGCACCAGCCGACGGCACGGCGGCCGCGCTCGCGATCCAGCGTTACCGCACCGGCGAGGTCTGGCCCACGTCCGAGCCCGCCAACCAGGTTCCGTTCCGCGAATCGACGCGATGATGACGGCACTTCCCAAGCTCACGCCCGAGGATCGCCTGACCGGCAGCGCGGGACCGGCGCAGCCCGCCGCCGCGCCGGACTGCGTGGCCTTCGTCTCCGACAACCAGACGCATGGCGCGATCACCGCGGTCTGCGGCCTGCGCTTCCCCAATCTCCGGGTGCGGGACGGCGGCAGCCGCGAGGCGCTCGAATACCTGGCCGAGGGCGGGCGACCGAAGCTTCTCATCGTCGACGTGAGCGATTCGCACAGCCCGCTCACCGCCCTGCTGCCGATCATCGCGGCCTTCGCCGAGCAGACGAAGCTGATCGCCATCGGCACCGCCAACGACATCTCGCTCTATCGCGAGATGATCGAAGCGGGCGTGGCCGAGTACCTGGTGAAGCCCGTGCCGGAGAAGTCGCTGCACCTGGCCCTCGGCCGGCTGGACGAGCGCCCGGCCGAGGCCGCCAAGCCGGGCGTCCCCGAGCGCCGGCCGGTGGTGGCGCTGGTCGGCACCCGCGGCGGCGTCGGGACCAGCACGCTCGCGATCAACTGCGCCTGGCTCATCGCCCACGAGTTCAAGCGCCGGGCGGCGCTGCTCGACCTCGATCTCCAGTACGGCACCGTCGCCCTCGCCCTCGACGTGGAGCCCACCCACGGGCTGCGCGAGGCGCTCGAGCATCCGAGCCGGATCGACAGCCTGTTCATCAGCAGCGCCACCGTGAAGATCGGGGAGAAGCTCGTGGTCATGGCCGCCGAGGAGGCGGCGGAGACCGACTTCCATTACGACGCCTCGGCGGTGGATCTGCTCCTCGACGAGCTCGCCCGCCAGGCGGACTGCGTCGTGGTCGACGTGCCGCGCAGCTATCCCGCGGCCCGCGCCCGCGTCCTCGCCAACGCGACGGAGGTGGTCGCCGTCACCGATCTCAGCCTCGCCGGGCTGCGCGACGCCATCCGCCTGCAGGGCCAGGTCCAGATGCTGGCGCCCCTCGCCCGCCTCGTCTTCGTCGCCAACCACGTCTCGGGCCACGACGGCGGTGTGCCGCGGCAGGAGTTCGAGCGCGCCCTCGGCCGCAAGCTCGACTTCGCCGTGCCGGCCGATCCCAAGGCGGCGGCGAACGCCGCCAACAGCGGCAAGCCGATCGCCGCCGTCGCGCCGGGCAGCAAGATGCTCCAGCCGCTCAAGGCGATCGTCTCCGGCCTGTGCGAAAGCGGCGCCGCCGAGGAAGGAAGGCCCAAGCGTAGCCATGGCGGGCCCGAGTCTCAGGGACGCGGTCGTGCCCCTGCGCCAGGGCGCGAGCGAGAGCCGACCGATGCGGTCGGAGCTTCTGGCCGTGCTGGAGCGGCTGCGTCCGCTGGTGCTCGAGCATTTTCCGCCGCGGGACGCGGCGGGGCTGCCGCGCCAGGTGCTCTCCGTCCGGCTGAGCGAGATCGTCACGTCCGAGCTCGAGGGGACACGCCACGGCCTCAACCTGGTGGAGCGCCGCACTCTCATCGCCGAGCTGATCGACAGCATCCTGGCGAGCGTCCCGGCCGACCTCCAGCCGCCTCCGCCCGCGCCGCAGGTCGAGGAGGCTCCGCCGCCGGCATCTCAGGCGCGGGACCCTGCGGCGCCGTTGGCTGCGTCGCTGGCCGCTCCCCCGCCGCGCCCGGCGCCGGTGCCGCCCGGCGCACGCGGAGTCGCCGCGCTGGGGTCCTCGAACAGCGGCAAGGCGATGGAGGGGCTGAGCGGCGCCAGCCGGACCAGCGTCGAAGGCGCCAAGAACGTCATCCAGCCGCTCGTCGTCGAGCGCATCGACGTGGCCGCGGCATCCCGCCTCGACCGCGAGGAGCTGCGCCGCCAGCTGGGGGAGCTCGTCTCCGACGTCCTCCGGGAGCAGCGTCTGCGCCTCAACCAGCGGGAGCAGCAGGCGGTCGTCGACCTCCTGCTCGACGACATGCTGGGGCTCGGGCCGCTCGAGCCCCTGCTCGCCGACGAGACCGTCAACGACATCATGGTGAACGGGCCGCACCAGGTCTATGTGGAGCGCAAGGGCAAGCTCGAGCTCACCGACGTCGCCTTCCGCGACAACCAGCATCTGCTGAACATCTGCACCCGGATCGTGTCCCAGGTCGGCCGGCGCATCGACGAATCGACGCCGCTCTGCGACGCCCGCCTCCTCGACGGCAGCCGCGTCAACATCATCATCCCGCCGCTGGCGATCGACGGCCCCAGCATCTCGATCCGCAAGTTCGCCAAGAAGGGCATCACCCTCGACGTGATGGCCCGCCAGCGCAACATCTCCGACCCGCTGGCGACGGTCCTCAAGGTGGCCGCGCGCAGTCGCCTCAACATCCTGATCAGCGGCGGCACGGGGTCGGGCAAGACCACGCTGCTCAACGCCATGTCGCAGATGATCGATTCCGGCGAGCGCATCGTCACCATCGAAGACGCGGCCGAGCTGCAGCTCCAGCAGCCCCATGTCGTGCGGCTGGAGACGCGCCCCGCCAACCTCGAAGGCCACGGCGAGGTCACCATGCGCGACCTGGTGAAGAACGCCCTGCGCATGCGGCCCGACCGCATCATCCTGGGCGAGGTGCGCGGCGCCGAGGCGGTCGACATGCTGCAGGCGATGAACACCGGCCATGACGGGTCGCTCGGCACCATCCACGCCAACCGCCCGCGCGAGGCCCTGACCCGTCTCGAGAACATGGTCGGCATGGCCGGCATCAACCTGCCCGCCAAGGCGGTCCGCACCCAGATCGCCGCCGCCCTCGACATGATCGTGCAGGTGAGCCGCATGCGCGACGGCATGCGCCGCATCACCCACGTGACCGAGGTGGTCGGCATGGAGGGCGACGTCATCACCACCCAGGACCTCTTCACCTTCGAGTTCGAGGGCGAGGATTCCGACGGCAAGCTCAAGGGCAGCTTCAAGTCCACCGGGCTGCGCCCGGCCTTCACCCCCAAGGCGGCGTATTTCGGCCTCGACCGGCTGCTGGTGGAGGCGATGTCGTGAGCTTCTTTCTCCGCCTCCTGGAAACCGGCACGAGCCCGACGGAGCTCCTCGTCGCCGGCCTCGCGCTGCTGGCGGCGATCGGCCTGGTCGTCGCCTTCATCGTCGTCTCCGCGCGCCAGGGGCGGCAGCGCAGCCGCCGCATCGCCCGCGCGAGCCTGCATTCCTCCCGCCCCGGCAGCGCGGCCGTCAGCATGCGTCGCCAGACCGCCTACAGCACGGTGCCCATCCTCGACCAGCTGATCCGGCTGCTGCCCAACGTGGGCAAGCTGCGGGAGCGTCTGGCGCGCACGGGATACAAGCTCACCATCGGCCGCTACCTGGCGATCTGCCTGGCCGTCGGCATCGCCGGAACGGGCGTGTTCTGGCTGTTCTTCGGGCTCCCGCTCCTGCCGACGCTCCTGCTCGGCTTCGTCGTCGGATTCGGCCTGCCGCACGTCGTCGTGGGCTATCTGGGCGCCCGCCGGGTCAAGCGCTTCACGGCGCTGTTCCCCGAGGCGATCGACCTCATCGTCCGCGGCCTCAAGTCCGGCCTGCCGGTGACGGAGTCGATCAAGATCGTCGGCCAGGAGATCAAGGACCCGGTCGGCGAGGAGTTCCGGCTGATCAGCGACTCCATCAAGTTCGGCATGTCGCTCAACCAGGCGCTCTGGTCGGCCGCGCCCAGGATCAGCACGCCGGAGTTCCGCTTCTTCAACATCACCCTCTCGATCCAGCAGGAGACCGGCGGCAATCTCGCCGAGACCCTGGAGAACCTGAGCAGCGTGGTCCGCCGCCGGCGGCAGATGGTGCTGAAGATCAAGGCCTTCTCCTCCGAGGCGAAGGCCAGCGCCTACATCATCGGCTCTCTCCCCTTCATCATGTTCTTCCTGATCATGATGATGAACTACGAGTACGCGATGATGCTGTTCACCGACAAGCGGGGCGTCCTCATGGTGCTCGCCGGCTTCACCAGCTACGCCATGGGCATCGGCGTCATGGCCAAGATGATCAAGTTCGAGATATGACCCTGGCCGACTTCCTGCCGCGGGGGACCAGCCCCGAGGACGTGATCACGATGATGGCCGCGCTCTCGGCCTTCGTCACCGTGCTCGCGATCTGGTTCGGCCTCGTGGTGCCGCACGCCGACGGGCGCCGGGCGCGGGAGCTCGCCGCGCGCCGCGACCAGCTGCGCGCCGGCATGC
>DAIMFL010000012.1:0-5627 GCA_036724615.1 Alphaproteobacteria bacterium
CGTGATTGACCGCGGGGCCGATCACCGTGAAGTCCAGGCGCTGGCGGGTGCCGATGTTGCCGAGCTCGACCTCGCCGATGTGGAGCGCCACGCCGCAGGCGATGCGGCCGGCGCCTTCCGCCTCCAGCTGGCCCGCCAGCCGGTCCGTGCCGGACAGCGCCTGGCGCGCGGCGCGAAGCGCCCGCGCGCAGGTGTCCTGCGGCGCGCCGGGGAACACCGCCAGCAGCCCGTCGCCCATGAACTTCAGGATCTCGCCGCCCTGGTCGGCGATCGCCTGGCCCAGGGCGTCGAACCACCGGTTCAAGAGGGCGACGACCTCCCGGCGCGGCAGCCGCTCGCTGAGCGCGGTGAAGCCGCGCAGATCGGCGACCAGCACGGCGGCCGTCACCGTCTCGACGTCGCCCCGCTCGATGCGCCCCTCATAGACTCGGCGGCCCGCGTCCGGGCCGACATAGGCCGCCAGAAGATCGAGGGCGATGCGCCGCAGCACGACCCGCTCGGCCACCGGCGAGATGAGCGTCGTCGCCCGGGTGATCAGGTCGATCGCCGTGTCGTCGAAACCGCCGGCCGCGCGCGTCGCGTAGGACATGGTCGCGGTGCGCGTGTCGTCCAGGAAGGGTAGGGGCAGCATGATATAGTCGGTCATGCCGTTGGCCACGAGCTCCTCGATCAGCGGCAGCGTCTCCGTGGCCAGCCCCGCGCGCCAGCGGAACGGCCGGCCCGTCTGGTCCACGACCCAGGTCGGGCTGGTGAGATAATCGTCGCTGTGGAGCAGCCCGGCGCGTCTGATGTCCCGCCTGGCGAGCGCCCCGTCGCGCCAGGTCAGCATGGTGCCGCTGTCCTCCGGGTGCAGGGTCTCGAGGCCGAGCGTCACGCGGAAGAGCGGCAATCCGGCATCGAGCAGCCGGTTGCAGTATCCATCGAAGACCTTGGGCAGCGGCTGCTTCGCGTCGAGGCAATCGGTCAGCCAGACGGCGAGGTCGGCCAGGCTTGCGCGGTTCGATACTTCTTTCATCTTGCGCGCCGTTGGCATGGTGCCTCGCTTTCGAGCTGCGCGACACGCGACCTCGCCCTTCGACAGGCTCAGGGTGAGGTCGCTCGACTGGAGGATATTCCTCATCCTGAACCTGTCGAAGGATGAGGAATATCAGGGGCCGAAGACGATTTCACTCCGGCGTCGGCCGCATGACGCCGTGCGCGTCCCGGCGCAGCGGGGCGGACTGCTTCGGCAGCGGCGCGCCCGGCGCCTCGGCGATGGTGACGCCGTGCGGCCAGTCGGCCGGGGCGATGGCGACATAGCGCGCATAGCCGCCGGTGCCGCCCTCCGGCTTCGCGAAGCCGATGGCGATGAGCGCGCCGGCCTCCGGCACCTGGTCGAGATTGGCGACCCCTTCCGCCTGGGTGAAATGGTTGTGCATCAGCCAGTACTCGCCCTCGAGCGTGAGGGTGGCGTCGGTGTCGAGCGGCTCATGGCCGTGAAACAGGATCTTGCGCTCGAGATGCAGGTATTTGAGCGCATCGAGGGTGATGCCGGGAAACGGCTTCTGGTTGAAGCGCGCCACGTCGTCCCACTTCTTGTGCCAGTCGCTGCGGATCATCACCACCGAGCCCTCCGGGATCGGCCCGTGCTCCGCTTCCCAGGCCTTCACGTCGTCCACGGTCGCATGGTAGCCCTCGTCCGCGGCGACCTTCTCGTGGACGTCGATCACCACCAGCGGGCGCACGGCATAGGTCGGCGGCAGGTCGCTGATCGTGGCGCCGTACTCGTCCCAATGGGCGGGCGGATCGAGCTGGGTGCCCAGCTGGTCGGTCGACAGCTCGTAGGCAGTGGCGACGAATCCGTGATCGGCATAGGTGAATTCCTGCCCCACCTTCACATAGCCCTCGATGTCGTGCCCGGCCACGGCCGGCTTCGCCTTCGAACTGCCGAAGCCCGGCCAAACCGCGATGGTCGGGCCGAAGGCATGGGTGAGGTCGATGTACTTCGCCTGCTTCAGCGTCGATTCGTAGATATCCCAAAGCCCGGCCTCCTGCGCCCGGACGCTGCCGCCGAACGGGGTCGCCATGGCGATGACGATGGCGATGACGACGGCACGGGCAACCGGCGCGGCTGCCTTCAAAGCGCGCTTCATGTGGCCTCCTCGTGGTCCTCGGTTGCAGAACCCCGTCATGATGCGCCGCGCGCCGCCCGGGCGGCAATCGTCCGCGCCAGCGCGGAAACTGGACGGCGGCCGCGGAAACTGGGTAGTCTCTCGCGCTCCCGGAACCGCCCTGCCGCCGGCGCGGCGGACCGGAGCGCGGGAGTGGTGGAACTGGTAGACACACGGGACTCAAAATCCCGCGCCCGCAAGGGCTTAGGGGTTCGACTCCCCTCTCCCGCACCATGCTCTCCTTGCCGCCGTCGATCCTATCCAACCGCGGCCGTTTCACGCCGGCTTGATTCAACGGCCGGCGATCTTGGTCTAGGATGCGGCGCGACAGTCCCGGACCGAACCGGCTCCGGACCGAACAGGCGGAGAGCTGCATGCGTGTCTTCGAGAGCCTCGACCGGTATAGCCCCTACGCCCTGGCCGCGCTGCGCATCGTGGCGGCGCTGATCTTCATGGAGCACGGCACCCAGAAGCTCTTCGGCTTTCCCGCGCCGCCCGAGAGCGGGCTGCCGGTCACCTTCTCGATCTTCTGGATCGGCGCCATACTGGAATTCGTCGGCGGCCTGCTGATCCTCGTCGGGCTGTTCACCCGGCCCGTCGCCTTCGTCCTCTCCGGCGAGATGGCGGTGGCGTACTGGGCCTTTCACGCCCCGCACGGCCTCTATCCGGTCCTGAACGGCGGCGACGCCGCGATCCTCTACTGCTTCGTGTTCCTGCTTCTCGTCTTCACGGGCCCGGGCGCCTGGAGCATCGACGGCGCGCGCGCGACGTCGCATCCGCAGCGGGCGCCGGGGCGCTGACCGTCCGGGGCAACGTCCGTCGACCCGGCGCAGGGACACCGCGATGATGCGTCGATGGGCGCCGGCCGCCCTTCTTCTCGCCACGGCCGGCTGTACCGCCGGCGACGGCAGCTCCGCCATGCAGATCGCCTGCGCGCAGGGGGCCGAGAGCTGGTCGCGTACCGAGCTCTATTTCGGCCTGTCGCGCAGCAACGGCCCGGCGATCGGCGACGCCGAATTCCATGGCTTCGTCGACCGCGAGATCACGCCGCGCTTTCCCGACGGCCTGACCGTGCTGTCCGCCTCGGGGCAGTGGCGCGGGGCCGACGGGACGATCGTCAAGGAGGGGACGAGGATGCTCGTCCTGCTGCATCAGGGCACGCCGGACGCGGGCCGGAAGATCGACGAGATCAGGGAGGCCTACAGGGCGCAGTTCGACCAGGACTCGGTCCTGCGCGTGGACGATGCGTCCTGCGTCTCGTTCTGACGGGCCCGGTCCCGCAATGCCCTTCAATCGCCGCATCGTCCTCGCCTCCCGGCCGAGGGGAGCGCCCGCCCCCGGCAATTTCCGGCTGGAGGAGACGGCGGTGCCGTCGCCGGCCGAAGGCCAGGTGCTCGCCCGCACGCTCTATTTCTCGCTCGATCCCTATATGCGCGCCCGGATGAGCGATCGCCCGTCCTATACGACCCCGGTCGCGCTCGGCGAGCCCATGACCTGCGGCCTGGTCGGCCGGGTGGTCGAGTCGCGGGCTCCGGGCTTCTCTCCCGGCGATCTGGTCGTGGGCTACGGCACCTGGCAGGACCACGTGGCGCTCGACGCCGCGGAATGGCGCAAGCTCGACGCCGGGATGGCTCACCCGTCACATGCCTTGGGTGTGCTCGGCATGCCGGGATTCACCGCCTGGTACGGGCTCACCGAGATCGGCCGGCCACGGGCGGGCGAGACGGTCGTGGTCGCGGCGGCGACCGGCGCGGTCGGGGCGGTGGTCGGGCAGCTCGCCCGGCAGAGGGGCTGCCGGGTGATCGGCATCGCGGGCGGACCCGAGAAATGCCGCTATGCGGTGGACGAGCTCGGCTTCGACGCCTGTCTCGATCACCGCGAGTCCGACCTGCCGGAACGCCTCGCCGCCGCCTGCCCGGACGGGATCGACGTCTACTTCGAGAATGTCGGCGGAAAGGTGCTCGACGCCGTGCTGCCGCTCTTCAACCTGCATGCGCGCGTGCCGGTCTGCGGGCTCATCTCCCAGTACAATATGGAGCGCCTGCCGGAGGGGCCGGACACCCGCCCGCGCCTCCTCTCGGCCGTGCTGTCGCAGCGGCTCCGGCTGCAGGGCTACATCATCAGCGACCATGACGACCGCTTCCCGGAGTTCTTGAGCGTGATGGCGCCGCTCGTCGCGGACGGCACGGTCAAGGCCCGGGAGGACGTGGTGGACGGTCTCGAGAACGCCGTCCCCGCCTTCATCGGCCTGCTCGAAGGTCGCAACTTCGGCAAGCTGGTCGTCCGGCTGGGGGAGTGAGTCGGCGGCGGCAGTAGCGCTGCCGATCCGCTACGAAGCGCGGCTAGGACGCCAGATAGGTCGACAGAAAGCCGGCAGCGATCAATGTCAATCCGGCCATATAGGCGAACAGATGCCACCAGCTGAAAGCCGATAGTGCCGACTCGGCGGCGACGTTCAGGTCTTTCTCAAACGCCCGCCACGCTTTCCGGGCATCTTCGATTCGTCCCCACCTGGCAGGATGGGACGCTGTGCGACCTTGTCCGACGGGGACAGCGCTGTCGTCGATCGGTCTCCGCTTGCTTCGGAGAAGCCACTTCCGCAGCTCGATATCTGCCGTCGGATAGAACATGACAACCGTACCGGCAAACCCGAGGAGATTCCCATCGATGCCCGAAAGGATGCGGCTTACGAGATATGCGAAGGCCGCCCACATCCCGACGATCGCCAGCATGACGATCAGGATGCGGCGCGGCACGTCAGAATCCGCTCACCTTGAGGGGCGCGGCTGCGGCGCTTTCTGCACGAGCGACTGAACGCAGGCTGCGGTTCAGGATTTCCTCGCGCTTACGTGTATCCAAGCCTTCGGCAATCAGTTCGCGATTCACCCCCTCGAGGATGAGGCTCAACGACTTCATCTCGCCGAGCGTCAGCGCGCCGCCGGCGATGTCGATCTGCGGCTCCGAGGAAAGGACCTCTCTCGCATGCTGTCCCAGCTCATCGAGGATCACCTCGCCGCGCGCATCGATCACGACGCATCCGAATCGCCCACCGCACGCTTCGACATAGCTCTTGATGCGGCCTATTCCGGTGGCCGGGCCTACCCCGCGCTCCAGGCGCGAGATCTCGCTCTGGGTCTTGTCGAGCTCTGCCGCGATCTCGGCCTGCAACTTGCCGGCTGATTCGCGCGTATCACGCATCGCCAGGCGCAGCCGCTCGTACCAGCCGATCTCTTCGGACTCGCGCTCGGTCAGCGCGGTTTCCGTCACCCATTCGACGGCATCTCTACCCCGCGTAAAGATGCGCCCGGTGCTTGTCCGGGGCTCTGCCTCATCGTCGACGGGGATGGTTGGCATGGTGATGCTCCTTATGCCGAGGGTCGCATTCAGCTCGGCGGCTCTCGTACGAACCGGAGATCGGGTGCATTCAGGAGCTCCGCGAGACACCTGCGCAGCCGATCCATTTCAGGTGGATCGCTG
>DAIMFL010000012.1:5637-37341 GCA_036724615.1 Alphaproteobacteria bacterium
CATCGCCCGAAGGCTGCAAGTGTACGCTGGGCGGCAGCTTCTGCTGATCGACCACCTTCAGGAACGTCTCGCGCGCATCGGAAAGCGCATAGCGCGAGACGAGATCCACGCCGATGACGGCCCAAACGCCATCCGCGCGGACGAGCCACAGTCGCAGATCGTCTACGCCGGAATCACTTGCCGGATGATCGACGGCCTCCAGCGCCGTATCCGGCGACAGCCCCGAACCGCGTACATAGGCAATGAACTCCGCCGCGGAGGAAAACATATGGAAGCTGTCGACGATCCGGGTCACCAGCAGCTTCATTGCCAGCGGCCCATTGCGCTCGTCCAGAACATGCAAACAACGCCATACGGCTGCCTTGAAGCACTCGGTCAGATAGGGCACGTCGCTGTCCAGAACGCGCATTATATGTGACCTAGTGAATTTTTCAAGGAGCTGTATGCATAACAGAGTCTTTTCTGCGCTGGATGATTGAAAGAGTATACCCCAGATCAACAGAAATGCCGCTCCGGGCCATCCGGCGAGCAGTAACGGCTTCGATTCGCGAGCCTGCCTGGCCGGGGTGATCGCCAGCCGTAGCTGAGCAGTACCCGTCGCACCTGTGCTGTACCGGTCGCGCGCGGTCGGGCTTCCATTTCCGGAGCGGCCCGCGGCGTCGCGCGGTCCGAAGACGGAAGCGGAATGAGAACTCCCATGCGATCCCATGCACAGGTGGCCGTCATCGGCGGCGGCATCGTCGGCTGCAGCATCCTCTACCACCTGACCAGGCTCGGCTGGCGCGACGTCGTGCTGCTGGAGCGCAGCGAGCTCACCTCCGGCTCGACCTGGCACGCCGCCGCCAACATGCACATGCTGCACGGCGTCCCGAACGTCGCCCGGCTGCAGCGCTACAGCGCCGAGCTCTATCGCAGGCTGGAGGCGGAGACCGGCCAGTCCTGCGGCATCCACAATCCCGGCGGCCTCTATCTCGCCTCCAGCCGCGAGCGCCTCGACGAGTTCAGGAGCCAGCGCGCCCGCGCGCGCTATCTCGGGCTGGAGTTCGAGTTCCTGACCATGGCGGAGGTGAAGCGGCTCAATCCGCTGGTGCGCACCGACGGGCTCCATGGCGCGATGTTCGATCCCGCCGACAGCCATGTCGATCCGGCCGGCGTGCCGCACGCCCTGGCCAAGGGCGCGCGGGCCGCCGGGGCCGGGATCCTGCGGCACACGCCGGTCGTTGAGCTCGCCCAGGAGGACGGCGGCTGGCGGGTCGTGACGCCGCAGGGGACGATCATCGCGGAGCGGGTGGTGAACGCCGCCGGGCTGTGGGCGCGCGAGGTCGGCAGGCTCGCCGGCGCCTATCTGCCGCTGCAGCCGATGGAGCACCAGTACCTGGTGACCGACCGCATCCCGGAGCTGGCGGCGCTCGGCCGCGAGATCCCGCTCACCCGCGACTACGACGCGGAGTACTACCTGCGCCAGGAGGGGCAGGGGCTGCTGCTCGGCGCCTACGAGCGCGACGGCAAGCCCTGGGCGGTCGAGGGGACGCCCGCCGATTTCGGGCAGGAGCTGCTGGCGCCCGACATCGACCGCATCGCCGGCAACTACGCGGCGGCGGCGGCGCAGATTCCCTGCCTCGCCGAGGCGGGCATCAAGCGCGTGGTCAACGGGCCGATGGTGTTCTCGCCGGACGGGCTGCCGCTTCTCGGGCCCATGCCGGGGCTGCGCAACTACTGGGTCGCGGCCGGCGTGATGGCGGGATTCTCGCAGGGCGGCGGCATCGGCATGGCGCTCGCCGAATGGCTGGTCGAGGGCGAGCCGCCGATGGACCTCTTCGCCCTCGACGTGGCGCGCTTCGGCGATTACGCGACCCCGCGCTACACCCTCGCCCGGGTGCGGGAGAACTACGCGAAGCGCTTCGGCATCGCCTATCCCTTCGAGGAGCGCGAGGCCGGCCGCCCCGCCCGCACCACGCCGGTCTACGACCGGCAGAAGACGGCGGGCGCCGTGTTCGGTCCCGTCTTCGGCCTGGAGCGGCCGCTGTGGTTCGCGCCCGAGGGCGCCGAGCCCAAGGACGTCCTCACCTTCCGCCGGCCCAACTGGTTCGCGGCGGCGGGGCGGGAGGCGCGGGCCCTGCGCGCCGGCGTCGGCTTGATCGACATCAGCAGCTTCGCCAAGTACGAGGTCGAAGGGCCGGGGGCCGAGCTCTTTCTCGACCGGCTGCTCGCCAACCGCCTGCCGTCGCGGCCGGGGCGCATCTGCCTGTCGCCCATGCTCAATCCGAAGGGCGGCATCGTCGGCGACTTCACGGTGACGCGCCTGGCGGAGGAGCGCTTCTACCTGCTCGGCAGCGGCGCGGCGGAGCGCTATCACCTGCGCCGCTTCGCCGCTGCCCTGCCGCCCGGGGGCGTGCGCCTTCGGGCCGTGAGCGCGGCGCGCGGCGCCTTCGCCATCGCCGGGCCGAACGCGCGCGCGCTACTGGCGCGTCTGACCTCGGCCGACGTCTCCAATGGCGCCTTTCCGTTCCTGACGGCGTGCGAGCTCGATCTCGGACCGGCCCGCGCCCTGGTGCTGCGCGTCGCCTATACCGGCGATCTCGGCTACGAGCTTCACGTCCCGATCGAGCGCCAGGCGGCGCTCTACGAGGCGCTGCTCGCGGCCGGGCGCGATCTCGGCCTGACGCTCGTCGGCGCGCGCGCCATGGATTCGCTGCGGCTCGAGAAGAGCTACGGACGCTGGGGCGCCGAGTACACGGCGGACGTGGCGCCGCGCGAAGCGAAGCTCGACCGCTATGTCCGCCTCGACAAGGGCGAGTTCGTCGGACGCGATGCGCTGCTGCGCAGCCGGAACGAGCCGCCGCGCTATGCGCTCGTCACGCTGACGGTCGATGCCGCGGATGCGGACTGCGTCGGCAACGAGCCGGTCTGGCACGACGGCGAAGTGGTCGGCTCCGTCTCCTCCGGCGGATTCGGCCACAGCGTCGGGAAGAGCATCGCGCTCGCCTATGTCCGGCCGGAGCTCGAGCGTGGCGGTGGTGAATTCGCCGTCGAGATCCTCGGCGACAAGCGTCCGGCGGCACTCTGCCGGACCTGCCTGTTCGACCCGGCCGGGCTGCGGCTGCGCGGCTGAGCAGCCGCAGCCGCGGGCCGTTAAGGATATCCGGAAAGATTATTTTAATGATTAAAGTAAATTTCCGCCATATACCAATGGTCGTACTGAATTCCTGAAAAATTACATTGACTTTTTCGACGCCTTGTCAGATAAATCGTAGCGTTCGCGGGTGAGATGCGGCTTGCCCCCTTGCCGGGGGAGGGAGACCGGGATGACCGCCTTGCTTCAGCGCTTCCTGTCCGATCGCTCGGGCACCACCTCCATCGAATACGCCCTGCTGGTCGCGGTGGTGAGCCTCGCGCCGGTGGCGGCCTTCGCGGCGGTCGGCGACGGTCTCGCCGGCCTCATCGAGCATGCGGCATCGCAGCTCGCCGGGGCGGGCGGCGAGAGCGGCATTCGCATTCTCCCCTGACGAACCCCTGACGATCCCACAGGGACGGATATGACGTCTGCCTGCGAGTGACCACGGCGGCGGTCCCGGTCTCCCCTGGATCGGGCCGCCGCACCTGCCGGCTCCGTTCAGGGCCGGTGTTCCCGGCGGCCGGCGCGGTGATCCCCTTCCCGCGCCGGCCGTCTGCTGTCGGCTGCTGCTGCGACAGATCCTACTGGAACGCGACCTCGAGGAAGCTCCTGAGCTTGCGCGAGTGGAGCCGCTCCCGCTCCTGAGTCTTGACGATCTCCAGCGCCCTGAGGCCGATCTCCAGATGCTGGCCGACGCGCTGGCGGTAGAACTCGCCTGCCATGCCGGCGAGCTTGATCTCGCCGTGCAGCGGCTTGTCGGAAACGCAGAGCAGCGTTCCGTAGGGGACACGGAAGCGAAAGCCGTTGGCCGCGATCGCCGCCGATTCCATGTCGAGCGCGATGGCGCGGGATTGCGACAGGCGGCGGATGATCGTCGTGTGATCGCCGAGCTCCCAGTTGCGGTTGTCGACGCTGGCGACCGTGCCGGTCCGCATGATCCGCTTCAGGTCGAAACCGGTGAGGCCGGTGACGTCGCCGACCGCCTGCTCGAGCGCCACCTGCATCTCGGCCAGCGCCGGAACCGGCACCCAGAGCGGCAGGTCGTCGTCGAGCACGTGGTCCTCGCGCACATAGCCGTGCGCCAGCACGTAGTCGCCGAGCTTCTGCGTGTTCCTGAGGCCGGCGCAGTGGCCGAGCATCAGCCAGGCATGCGGCCGCAGCACGGCGACGTGATCGGTCATGGTGCGCGCGTTCGACGGCCCCGTTCCGATGTTGATCATGGTGATGCCGCCATGGCCGGGCTCGACCAGATGAAAGGCCGGCATCTGCGGCAGCCGCTCCAGCGGCGCGTGGTCGGGGGCGGGCGTGCGCAGCCGGACGTTCGGCGTGACGATGTCGCCGGGCTCGACGAAGGCGGTGTATTTCGGATCCCCGGCCGCCATGCGCTCGCGGCCGATCCGCGCGAAGGCGTCGATGTAGAACTGGTAGTTGGTGAAGATCACCAGGTTCTGGAAATGTTGCGGGCTGGTGCCCGTGTAATGGCGCAGCCGGTGCAGGGAATAGTCGATGCGCCCGGCGCGGAACAGGGCGAGCGGGGCCGGCGCGCCGGGGGGAAGCTGCAGCGTGCCGTTGACGATGGCGTCGTCCATGGTCGCCAGGTCCGGCGTGTGGAACAGGTCGCGCAGCGGCGGGTCGCCGAGCGGCCGCGCCTGGCGCAGCGCGTCGGTCTCGACATTGATGTCGAGCTTGTAGGCGAAATGCACCGGGATCGGCTCGCTCGACTCGCCGACCTCCACCGGCACGCCGTGATTCTGCAGCAGCAGCCCGATCTGCTCCGTCAGGTAGCGCCGGAACAGATCCGGCCGCGTGACCGTCGTCTCGTGCACGCCGGGGCCGGAGACGAACCCGTAGGACAGCCGGGAATCGAGCCGCGCATGGGTCTGCGTGGTGATGCGCACGAAGGGATAGACGGCGCTGACCGGCGTCGCCATCGGCTCTCCGTCGAGCCAGCTCTCGAACCGGTTGCGCAGGAACGCGGTCTGGCGCTCGTAGATCTCCTCGATGCGGTCGACCGCGGCGCTCGCATCGGTGAACGAGTCGACGGGGATCGGTTCCGGGGTGAGGACTTCGCGGACATAGGACATGCCGCACCAGCTTTCACCGGCCGCCGGTGAAGTCAAGCGGGCCGCCGGCAACGATGGCCGCCGGGCGGCACGTCAGGCGAGACCGTTCTCTTCGACGAAGCGGGTCACGACGGCGGCGAAGCGTTCCGGCTGCTCGACGCAGGCGATGTGCCCGGCTTCCTCGATCAGATCGAAGGCGGCGCCGGGAATCAGGCCGGCGAGCTCGCGTACGAGGTCGGGCGGCGTCGAGCCGTCCTCAGTGCCGCAGATGCACTGCGTGGGCACGGCGATCCGGCGGTCCGCCTCCCGGAAGTCCGCGTCGCGGATCGCGGCGCAGGTGGCGAGGTTACCTTCGCGCGGGCTGCGCACCAGCATGTTGCGCCAGCCGGCCAGCTCGTCCGCGCGCTCCCTGCGGAACGCCGCGGTGAACCAGCGCTCGAGGATCTGGTCGGCCAGCGCCGCAATGCCGCCCTGGCGGATCGTCTCCATCCGCTCGTTCCACGACTCGGCGGTCCCGATCCTGGCCGCGGTGCCGCAGAGGATGAGGGCGCGGACCAGATCCGGCCGCAGGGCGACCAGGCCCTGGGCGATCAGCCCGCCGACGGAAAGCCCGCAGACGATCGCCTGCCGGATCTCCAGGTGGTCGAGCAGCCCGGCGAGATCCCGCGCATGGTCCTCGATCGTGCAGGGCCCTTCGGGCATGCCGGACAGGCCGTGGCCGCGCTTGTCATAGCGGAGGAAGCAGAGCCCGTCCGGCAGGAACGGCAGCACCGGCGTCCAGACGCGCAGATCCGTCCCGAGCGAGTTGCTGAACACCATCGTCGACGCACGCGGGTCGCCAGCCAGCTCGTAATGCAGCAGCGTTCCGTTCACCGTGACGAAATTCATCGCGTCCCTCGTGCGGTTGGCGTCCGTGAGGCCGTGCATTGTCGTTTCGGCCATGCGCGGAGGAAAGCGATTATCGTCCCGGTACCCGCAGAGCGATCGGCCGCATGTCAGTTCTGCGCGGCGGCCGGGGTGAGCGCCCCGCCGGACGGCTCCTCGGTGACCAGGCGGAGCGCGGGGGCGATCGGCAGGTCCTCCAGCCGACGGCACTCCGCCCCGGCACATGTCGCGAGCTCCGAGAGCCGGGCCGAGAGCGCGGCGAGCAATGCGGGCTCGGCCTCCCCCGCCAGGTTCGCGAGCTGGTGCGGGTCCGCGGAAAGGTCGTAGAGCTCGCGCTCGCCGGTCGCGTGCTCGACATACACGGAATCCACGGTGCGCAGGCCCCGGAACACGGCGGCGCGCTCGATCTGCCCGGGCGTCATTCCCTGGCGCTCGGCGAGCTTCCGGATCTGGGTCTCGAGCTGCTGGCGCTCGATCAGGAAGCTGGTCCGCCACGCGGACGGGGATCCGGCGAGGAGCGGCAGGAGCGATCGCCCGTCCACGAAGTCGGGGAGCTCGACTCCAGCCAGCGCGGCGATGGTCGGGGCGATATCGATGTTCACGGCCAGCGCCTCGACGACTCGCCCTTCCGGGATGCCCGGCCCGCGGATCGCGAAGGGCACCCGGATGTCCTCCTCATAGGGGAAGACCTTGCCGGCCGGCAGCCGGTGCTCGCCCATGTGGAAGCCGTTGTCGGAGGAATAGATCACGTAGGTCTCGTCGAGCACGCCGTTCGCCTCGAGCGTCCCGATCAGGCGCTCGACCATGTCGTCGATCGCCTGCAGCGAGCGCAGGCGCCGCCGGTATTCCGCCTCGAGGCCCGCGATGCGCGCGCCGTCGAGGCGGGGAAGCGCCCGGATCAGGGCCGGCTTGTCGCCGACATCCGCCTCGTCGAAGGCCGGCCGGCGCGGCAGTTTCGCCTGGGCGAAGAGATCGGCGTGGCGCGGCGCGGCCATGGAGGGGCTGTGCGGGATGTAGGGCAGCACGTAGAGGAAGAAGGGATCGCCGGCCCGCGCCGCCCGGCGCACCACCTGGACGGCATTCCTGGTCAGCACGTCGTTGAGATAGTCGGCCGGCGCGTCGCCGTACTGCACCACGCGGCCGTTCTCGTTGAGCGCGTAGCCGTAGCTCGCATGGGCGTTGCCGCCGACATACCATTCCGACCAGCCCGCCGGCACGCCGTCGCGGGCCGGCACGTAGCGATTGAGATACTTGCCGACCATGGCCGTGCGATAGCCGGCGTCCTGCAGCCAGGTGGCGAGCGTCGAGCTCTCGAGCCCCAGCTCGTGGAACATCTCATAGCCGCCCCAGGGCGGCTCGTTGCCGACGAGGCCGGTGTTGTGGGCGTACTGCCCGCGCAGGATGGAGGCGCGCGACGGGCAGCAGAACGGGTAGCTGACGAAGAAGTTCTGGAACCGGGCACCCTGATCCTCGATCAGGGCGCGGGTCTTCGGCATGAATTCGTGGATCGCCACGTCCTCGTCGTCGGTGACGATGAGGACGAAGCTGGGCCGGTCAGGGCCGTCTCTGGCGACGGCTGTCGTTGCGGCGATGGCGAGCCCGGTCAGCAGGGCGGCGGCCCATACCGACAGGGAACCAGGGCGAGCACGGGCGAAGGCCATGCGGCAACCCTCCGTCGCCGTCCGCATCTCGCGGGCGCGTTGCGTCACCTGAAAAGCTGCCGGAGTCCCCCTCCGTCCGCTTTGGTCTGATATCCATACCTCGGATCTCGAGGCGGCGCGAGATGCGATCGCGGCCGAGGCGCAAAAAAAAAGGCGGGGCGCCCCTCGGCACCCCGCCCCGGTTCGGACCGGGTCGTGTCAGAGCGTGAACAGGCGATTGAACACGATGACGACGACCACGCCGGCCGCGAGCGTCACATAGGGCAGCATGCCCGCCTTCCGCACGTGGAGCGTGTCGGTGGTGACGCCCAGATCCTCGAGCATGCGGCTCGGGAATTTGCCGCCGTCCTGCACGTAGTGACGATACGCGAAGACCGGCAGGATCAGCGCGATGGCGACGACACCCGTCATCAGCGTGCCCGGTCCCCACACATTGGCGCCGGCGCCGAGCAGCGCGGCGTTCACGAAGGAGAGCAGGACGCCGATGGCCATCAGCCAGGTCGGCGCCTTCCACGGACGCTTGACGTGGGCGTTGTCGATGCGGTGGATCCAGCCGGCGTTCAGGTTCAGGAAGTTGAACACCAGGTAGCAGACGTTCGAAACGGCAAGGACGAACAGATAGTCCGACATCAGCAGCAGGATGAGGTTGAAGCTGAGGTCGGTCCACATCGCCCGGGTCGGCGCGCCGTTGTGGTTGACATGGGTGAGATAGCGCGGCAACCAGCCGTCCACCCCACCCTGGTAGAGCGTGCGCGAGGAGCCCGCCATCGCCGTCATGATCGCGAGCACGAGGGCGAGCAGCATCATGATGACGAGCAGCCCGAAGATGAAGCTGCCGCCGCCGATGATGCCGGCCATCGCGGCCGCAACGCCGGTGCCGTCGATGATGCCCGGCTCGAGAACGCCGGCCAGGCCGAGCGCGCCCTGGAAGGTGAAGGGCACCACGGTGTAGACGGCGATGCAGAGCAGGCCGGCATACAGGATCGCCTTGTAGGTGTCCGTCGCCGGATTCTTGAACTCGCTCGTGTAGCAGATCGCCGTCTCGAAGGCGTAGGCCGACCAGGCGGCGATGAACAGCCCGCCCATGAACAGCGTCCAGCCCGTGTTGTCCCAGGCGGCCGTTGCGGGATCGAGACCGGGCGCCAGCGGCGTCAGGTTGGCGAGCGCCACGTCGCCGGTCAGCAGCGGCACGATGCCGATGATGAGCAGCGGCACGATGACGGCGATGCCGATGATGGTCTGCACGCGCGCCGTGCCGAGAATGCCGCGATGCTGGATCGCGAACACGATCAGCATCAGCACGACCCCGATGAAGAACGTCGCGTTGATGCGCAGCGCCAGCCCTTCCTTCAGGAAGCCCAGATTGAGGAGCTGCACCTCCCAGGTCCGGATCGCCGCGTCGGCGGGAAAGAACGCGTTCAGCATGTAGCCGGCCGCGATGCCGCAGCCGATCGCCAGCACCGGCGTCCAGGCCAGCCAGTTGCACCAGACGGAGAGCGGCGCGATGAGCCGGCTGTAGCGCACCCAGGCGGCCGCGCCATAAACCGAAGCCCCGCCGGACTTGCTCGGGAAGAGTCCGGCGATCTCGGCATAGGTGAAGGCCTGAAGGAAGCCGAAGCTCACGGAAAGCAGCCAGACCAGCCAGGATGGCGTGCCCACCGTGGCGGCGATGCCGCCGATCGAAAACAGGACGAGCGCCGGAACGCCGCTCGCGACCCAGAACGCGCCCTTCCAGCTGATCGTCCGGTGCAGCGAAAGGCTGCTCGGGCCGGCCGGGCTCTCGAGAGTTCCTGTTGTGGTAGTCATGCGTTACCCCCTTGTTGATCACGGCAGCGGTTGATCCGCTGTCCGCCGTTTGGCCAAAAAAAACGCCGCCCGGGACAGTTGGAGCTGTCGGGGCGGCGCAGTGGATACGAGTATTGGCGCGACGAGTGTCCGCAATCGCGCCGAGTGCTGGCAACCGATCGGACGGCGAGCAGCCGCGCCGTCCGACGGAGCCGTCTCCCCCGATCGGGGGGAACCTTGATGCCCGGCGACTTCCAGACGAGGTGGTCGTCGGTTCGGCCGCTCCGCGCGCCGAAGTCACCGGCAGGCGCAAGCCGGGCCGGGCCCGGGCGTCCGAGAAGGATTGGCGCGCATATCAGGCCGGAGATGCGCCGCGGGACGGCCACGGGGCTCCGGCAGCCGAAGCCGGCGCGAGTCAAGGTGAACAGCCGATGCGGGCAGACGGATTGGACGACATCGATCGCTCCTCCCGTGCCGCGCGCCAGACGCGCGATCTCCCATACGGCGCTGCGACGCTCTTCCGCTCGAGGGGTTCTCGAGCTGCGACTTTAGGCCGCGGCCGGTCGCGCCGGTGGAATGGTTGCCGTGTGCGCTCCGGCAGATGCTTGCATTCCGGGAGCAACGTTGCGCGTCCGCCCTCCGTCATGTCCATCATCCGCCGGAAGGATCATTAGCATCACTTGGACAGATCTACTATCCATTAGGAGGAGGAGATATCCTCCGATCGGCAGTGGCCACGGATGACCGCCTCGGCTACCAACGGGAGAACGCAGGGAGGAGCCGGTCCCCGGCCGGAGGAAGGGGACGGGAGGAGAGGCATGAGCGAGAGGCGCGTTCGAGCCGAAGAGAGATCTCCCGGGCCGGCCGCCGTGGCGGGTGGCCGGCGGCCGGCGAAACTCCCGGAGGCGGAGCGACGAGCCGCGGAGCGCCTCTTCGAAGCGGTCGCCAACTACACCTATGACTGGGAAACCTGGATGGGGCCGGACGGGCGGCCCCGCTGGATCAACCCGGCCGTGGAGCGGATGACCGGCTACACGGTCGAGGAATGCCTCGCCATGCCGGATTATCCGCTGCCGATCGTGCACGAGGAGGATCGGGCGGGAATCGCCGGACATCTGCGCGCCGCCGCGGCCGGGCAGAGCGGCAACGACGTCGCCTTCCGGATCCGGCACAAGACGGGGGCGATCGGCTGGGCCGGCGTGTCGTGGCAGACGCTCTACGACGACGACGGCCGGTCGCTCGGCTATCGCACGTCGATCCGCGACATCACCGGCCGCAAGCAGGTCGAGGAGGCGCTGCGCCGCGCCCATGGCGAGGCGGAGCGGGCGAGCCGGGCCAAGTCGCGCTTCCTCGCCGCGGCGAGCCACGATCTCCGGCAGCCGCTCCAGGCCATCAACATGTTCGTCGCGGTGCTGAAGGGCAGCGTGCAGGACCGCGAGAGCCTCGAGCTCGTCGGCTCGATCCAGGAATCGCTGCGCGCCACCGACGATCTGCTCGATGCGTTGCTCGAAGTGTCGCGGCTCGACGCGGGCGTGCTGCAGCCCAGGCAGCGGGAGATCGCGATCGCCGATCTCATGGAGCATCTGGAGAACGAGTTCACCAGCCTGGCGACGGCGAAGGGGCTCCGGCTTCGGACGGTGGTGTCGAGCGTGCTGGTGCGCACCGACCCGGCGCTCCTCGGCCGGATCCTGCGCAACCTGATGTCGAACGCGATCCGCTACACCGAGTCGGGCCGGATTCTCCTGGGCTGCCGCCGTCGCGGCGAGAGCCTGCGCATCGAAGTCTGGGATACCGGGATCGGCATTCCCGAAGACAAGTGCAGCGCGATCTTCGAGGAGTTCTATCAGGTCGGCAACCCGGCCCGCGACCGCACCCAGGGGTTGGGGCTCGGTCTCGCCATCGTCGACAGGATGGCCAGGCTGCTCGGCTATCCGGTCCTGGTCCGGTCGCGGCCGGGCAAAGGCTCGGTCTTCGCGGTTTCCGTGCCGATCGCCGGCGAGTCCGCCGATCGTCCGGGCGCGGTGACGACGAGCGCGCCCGCCGCCGGCGCCGGCATGCTGGCCGGGACGCTGATCGTCGCCATCGACGACGAGCCGGTCCAGCTGCGCGCCATGGAGCAGCTGTTCCGGCATTGGGGATGCGACGTGATCGCGGCCGCATCCACTCCCGAGGCCCTGACCAGGATCGTCGAGCTGAACCGGACGCCCGACGTGATCGTCGCCGATTACCGGCTGCGCGACCGGATGACCGGGGTGGAGGCGATCCGGACGCTGCGCGCCGGGCTCGGGCGCACGGTCCCGGGCGTCATCCTCACCGGCGACACGGAGCCGGCGCGGCTGCGCGAGGCGGCGGAGAGCGGGTTCGAGCTGATGCACAAGCCGGTCGACACGGATCGCTTGTGCGCCATCCTGCGCCGGATGATGCAGCGCGATCCGGCGTAGCTGCGTCAGGAGGATCCGGCAGCCATGCTCAGGCGGGCGTCGCCGCCTGCGGTCGCTCGGGCGGCGGCCAGCCGAGCTCGGCCGCGATCATCGCCGCCTGGGTGCGGTTCGCCGCGTCGAGCTTGCCCAGGATGATCTTCACATGAGCCTTCACCGTGCTCTCGAGCAGGCCGAGGTTGCGCGCGATCTCCTTGTTCGACTGCCCCGCCATCAGCAGCGTGAGCACGTCGCGCTGGCGCTCGGTCAGGCTGCTCAAGGGATTGCCCGGGGCGAACTCGGCCCCGGCGCCGCCGCGCGTCCCGACCCAGCGCTGCTGGCGGTCGAGGAAGGCCTCGGACGGCAGGTAGATCTCGCCCGACAGCACCAGCGACACGGCGTGGCGGAAGGTCTCGTCGCTCGCCGACTTCAGGATGTAGCCGCGCGCCCCCTGTTCGATCGTCCGGACGATGTCCTCGGAATTGGAGATGGCCGACAGGATCACCACCGGCACGCCCGGCAGCTTCTGCCCGAGCAGCTGCAGGCCCCTGAGCTGCTCCATGCCGGGCATGGCCAGGTCGCACAGCACCAGGTCGAACTCCGGCCGGGCCGCGACCAGGCGGAGGGCGGAGTCGATGTCGCTCGCCTCCTCCACCTCGGCCTCGGGGTAGATCTTGGTCAGGAGCAGGTGCAGCCCGCGCCGCACCAGGGCGTGATCGTCGGCAATCAGTACGCGCATGACCTTTCCCTCGTCGCCGGCGGGGCTCCGGCGCTGCGTTCCTCCCCAGCGGCCTTCACAGGCTACCGCAAGCCTGCGGGCGGGGAGAACCCCCATCGGGCGGTCCCCCGGCTCTCCAAATTGACCGGGATCAAGGCGAGAGGTTCCCGGCCGCAGCAGAGTGCGTCTATCTGCCCGGAGAGGAGGCGCGCGATGTCCGCTCTTCGCATGTGCAATGAGGACCCGCCCGGCGGTCGCGAGACCGCGGCCGGGACCACGCTCGGGCTCGCGCGGGCGTTCCGCGCGTGGCGGCGGCGCTCCGCCCTGTCCGCCGCGCTGGCGCGGCTCGAGGACTTCCAGCTCGAAGACCTCGGCATCCGGAGGGCCGAGATCCCCGCTCTGGTGCGCGCCTCGGCGGTGGCGCCCCGGCTGCTCCGGCGCATGCTCGCTCGGCTGCAGCTCGAGCCCGCGCTTCAGCCGCGCCGTCAGCTTGTCCGGACCTGCATGGTCTGCCCGTCCGTCTTGCGCTGCCAGGCATGGCTCGACCGCGGCGGCAGGGCGGACGGCTACCGGGAGTTCTGCCCGAACGCCGCTCTGCTCGACGAGCTGCGCCGCGGGTCGGCCGGACGGTCCGGCGACGGCAGAACCTCGGTGCGAGCGTTCGTGGGCTGACCGTCTCGTCCGGCGTCGGCGAAGGGGGGCCGAGCCGCCGCAAGGGGACGGGCAAGGGGGGCAAGGGGGAATGGAAGGGGCGAGTGGCCGGATGGCCGCCGACCCGGCCTGTTGCGGCACGGCGTCGGACGAAGAGCACCGCATCGTGGTCAGCATGTGCGGCGTCTGCGCCGCCGGCTGCGGCGTCAACGTGCATCTGGTCGACGGCCGGATCGACCGGCTGACGCCGCTCAAGGACCACCCGCTGGGCATCGTCTGTCCGCGCGGCATGCGCGCGCCTGAGGTCGTCTACTCGCCGGACCGCCTGCTGTATCCGCAGCGCCGGGTCGGGGCTAGGGGCGAAGGCCGGTTCGAGCGGATCTCCTGGGACGAGGCCTACCGGATCTGGGTCGACGGCCTGAAGCGGATCGCCGACCGGCACGGGCCGGAGGCGCTGTGCATCTATACCGGGCGGGGCAATTTCGAGTTCGGCCTCAACGAGGCCTTCGCGCCGGAGGGCACGGTCGAATCCTCGGCCAACGCGGTGCTCTTTCCCTTCGGCTCGCCCAATACGACCGGTGTCGGGTCGCTCTGCTACGCCTCCTACGGCATGATCGCGCCGCGCGCCTGCTTCGGCAGTTATGTGCGCGACATCCACGAGGATCTGGAGAACGCCGAGCTGATCCTGGTCTGGGGGGCCAATCCGGCGACCGATTCCCCGCCCCTCAACCTGCGGCGGCTGAAGCAGGCGCGCGCCCGCCGCGCGCGCATCATCGTGATCGATCACCGGCGCACCGAGACCGTCCGCGCCACCGGCGCGGAATGGATCGGCATACGGCCCGGGACCGACGGCGCACTGGCCCTCGCCGCGCTCCGCGTGCTGCTCGACGAGGACCTTCTCGACCGCGGCTTCGCCGAGCGCTGGACCCATGGGCTGGACGAGCTCGCGGCGTATCTCCAGGACTTTTCGCCGGAGCGGGCGGCGGAGATCACCGGCGTTCCGGCGGACACCATCCGGATGCTGGCCCGCGCCGTCGCCGGGGCGAAGGGCTGCGCGATGCTGACCTATACGGGCCTCGAATACTCCAACTCGGGCCTGCAGGCGATCCGGGCGGTGTGGTGCCTGCAGGCCTTGGCCGGCCATCTCGACGTGCCGGGCGGCAAGCTGTTCAAGATGCCCGGCCGGCCACAGACCCGGCGGATCCTGACCGCCCCGCCCCCGGCCGCGCCGGCGCCCGTCGGCAGCGAGCGTTTTCCGCTCTATCACGCGGTGCGGCGCGAAGCGCACGGGGCGGCGCTGCCGCGCGCGATCCTGGAGTCCGACCCGTATCCGATCCGCGGCCTCGTCATCAGCGGCGCGTCGCTGGTCACGGCCTGGCCGGATCCCGCCTTGTGGCGCCGCGCGCTGGCCGAGCTCGACCTTCTGGTCTGCGTGAATCGCTTTCCGACCGCCGATTCCGCCTATGCCGATCTGCTGCTGCCGGCGACGACCATGTTCGAGATCGAGTCCTACATGGCCTATGACGGCTATGTGCAGCTGCGCCGCCGCGTCATCGAACCGCCTGGGGAAGCGCGCAACGACTATCTGATCTTCGCCGAGCTCGCCCGGCGCCTCGGCTACGGCCATCTCTGGCCGCAGAGCGAAGCGGCGCTGATCGAGCACATGCTGGAGGGGACCGGCGTCAGCCTCGCCGATCTGCGGGCCAATCCGCAGGGCGTCCGGCTGCACGAGCCGCCGATGAGATACAGAAAGTACGAGACCGGGGAGCTTCGGGCCGACGGCAGCCCCGGCTTTCCGACGCCGACCGGAAAGTTCGAGATCGCCTCCGAATGGCTGCGCGGCCACGGCTACGACGCCCTGCCGGTCTACACGGAGCCGCGCGAAGGGCCGCGCGCCGCGCCGGATCTCGCCGCCCGCTTCCCGCTGGTGCTGAACAGCGGCGCCCGCACCCAGACGGCGTTCCGCTCGCAGCATTTCAACGTGCCCTCGCTGCTCGCCCAGCAGCCGCGGCCGCTCGTCCACATCCATCCCGCCGACGCCGCGGCGCGGGGGATCGCCGACGGCGACCCGGTCCTGGTCGAAAGCCCGCGCGGCGCGGTGCGGTTCTGGGCCCACGTCACCGAGGACATCGTTCCTGGCGCCGTCGAGGTGAACATGGGCGGCGGCGGGCCGCTCGGCCCGGCGGAGTGGCAGGACTGCAACGTGAACGACCTCACCGACCCGGCGAACTGCGATCAGCTGTCGGGCTTCCCCGTCTTCAAGGCATTGCTGTGCCAGGTGACGAAATGCGACCCGGCGCCGGTCGGGACTCCCGCGGCGTAGAGGGCTTCACCCGATCGGTGCGGCGCGCGGGCCGCCCAGCGCCTCGATGGCCGCAAGACCGCGAATGAGCTGAGCCTTCGCCGGCCGCCCGATCCGCCGCTCCAGGTCGCGCTCGAACTCGGCGGCGATCGCCACGAGCTCCTCGTAATGACGCCGACCGAGCCGAGTCAGCTGGAGCTGCTCCGTGCGGCGGTCGCCGGGATCCGTGCTGCGCCGCAGCCAGCCGCGCTTCTCCAGCGCGAACACCGCGCGACTCACCTTGGTCTTGTGCATCGACGAATGGCGGGCGATTTCCGTCGCCGTGGTGCGGCCCATCTGCCCGATCGTGGCGAGGCTGCGCCATTCCGGCCGCGTCAGACCGTAGCGGTCGCGATAGATGGACGCGAACCGCCGGCTGACGGTTTCCGCCGCCTGGTTCAGGCGGTAGGGCAGGAACTGCTCCAGGACCAGGCGCGGGGCGTCGGCGGGCATCCGGATCGGCCGTTGATAGTTACATTTCCGATCGTTACATCTGCATCCAACGGACGACGGCGGTCAATCGAGGACGGCGACATGACGCTCCGCTACATGTCGGGCTTCGGCAACGATTTTGCGACCGAGGCTCTGGCCGGCGCCCTGCCCCAGGGGCAGAACAGCCCCCAGCGCTGCCCCTACGGCCTCTATGCCGAGCAGCTTTCCGGCTCTCCCTTCACCGCGCCGCGGCGCAGCAATCAGCGCTCCTGGCTCTATCGTATCCGGCCGAGCGTGCGCCATACCGGGCGGTTCAGGCCGGCGAGCTTCCCTCATTGGCGGACGGCGCCCAACACGGGCGATCACGAGCTGCCGCTCGGGCAGCTCCGCTGGAATCCGGTGCCGATGCCGAACGAGGCGACGGATTTCCTGGCAGGCTTGCGCACCATGACGACGGCGGGGGACGTCCATCTCCAGCTCGGCATGGCCGCCCATGCCTATGCCGCCAACGCCTCCATGGCGGACGACTATTTCTTCAACGCGGACGCGGAGATGCTGGTCGTCCCGCAGGAGGGCGGGCTGCGCGTCCTGACTGAGCTCGGCATCCTGGAGGTCGCGCCCGGCGAGATCTGCGTGCTGCCGCGCGGCGTGACCTTCCAGATCCGGCTGACGGACGGCCCGGCGCGCGGCTATGTCTGCGAGAACTACGGCGCGGCCTTCACCCTGCCGGACCGCGGGCCCATCGGCGCCAATTGCCTCGCCAATCCACGCGATTTCCAGTCCCCGGTCGCGTGGTACGAGGAGAAGGAGTCGCCAGCCCGCATCATCGTGAAATGGTGCGGCGGCTTCCATGTCACAGAGATCGATCACGCGCCGCTCGACGTGGTGGCCTGGCACGGCAACTACGCGCCCTACCGATACGATCTCCGCACCTTCTCGCCGGTCGGCGCGATCCTCTTCGACCATCCCGACCCGTCGATCTTCACCGTGCTGACGGCGCCGACGGCCGAGCCGGGCACGGCCAATGTCGACTTCGTGATCTTCCCGGAGCGCTGGATGGTGGCCGAGCACAGCTTCCGGCCGCCCTGGTATCATCGCAACGTCATGTCCGAGTTCATGGGGCTGATCTACGGCCGCTACGACGCCAAGGAGGAAGGCTTCGTGCCCGGCGGGATGAGCCTGCACAACATGATGCTGCCGCACGGCCCCGACGCGGCGGGGTTCGAGAAGGCGTCGCGCGCCGAGCTCGCGCCGCAGAAGCTCGACGGCACGCTGGCCTTCATGTTCGAGACGCGCTTTCCCCAGCAGCTCACCCGCTTCGCCGCCGAGCTCGAGACGCTGCAGGACGACTATGTCGACTGCTGGAAAGGCCTCCGCAAGCGCTTCGACGGGACGCCCGAGGGGGACTGGAGCGGATGAAGCTCGCGAGTCTCAGGAACGGCGCGCGGGACGGCCGGCTCGTCGTCGTCTCGGACGACCTGACGCGCTGCACCGACGCGGGCGCGATCGCGCCGACCCTGCAGGATGCGCTCGACGACTGGCTGCGGACGGCGCCGCAGCTGGCCGCGCTCGCCGAGAGCCTGGAGCACGGCGCCGTGCCGTTCGAGCGGTTCCACGAGCACGACGCCCTGTCGCCGCTGCCGCGCGCCTATCAATGGGCGGACGGCTCCGCCTACGTGAATCACGTGGAGCTGGTGCGCAAGGCGCGCGGCGCGGAGATGCCGCCCTCCTTCTGGACCGACCCGCTGATGTATCAGGGCGGGTCCGACGCGTTCCTGGCGCCGCGCGCGCCGATCCGGATGGCGGAGGAGGGCTGGGGAATCGACTTCGAGGCCGAGGTCGCGGTCGTCACCGGCGACGTGCCGATGGGGGCGGACGAGGCCGAGGCGCGCGCGGCGATCCGGCTCGTCATGCTGGTGAACGACGTGAGCCTGCGCGCCCTCATTCCCGGCGAACTCGGCAAGGGGTTCGGCTTCTTCCAGTCGAAGCCCTCCTCCGCCTTTTCGCCGGTCGCGGTGATCCCCGATGCGCTCGGCGACGCCTGGGACGGCGACCGGCTGCATCTGCCGCTCCGGGTCGACCTGAACGACAGGGCCTTCGGCCGGGCCAATGCCGGCATCGACATGACCTTCGGCTTTCCGGCCCTGATCGCCCATGCCGCGCGGACCCGCCCGCTCGCGGCGGGCACGATCGTCCGCTCCGGCACGGTCTCCAACAGGCTCGACGGCGGACCGGGCCGACCGGTGGCCGAGGGCGGCGCCGGCTATTCCTGCATCGCCGAAATCCGTATGGTCGAAACCATCGAGCGCGGCAAGCCGGAAACGCCGTTCCTGCGTTTCGGAGACACGGTGCGCATCGAGATGAAGGACGGCAAGGGGCGCTCCATCTTCGGCGCGATCGAGCAGACGGTGGAGAGATACGAGAAGGGAGCATGAGCATGGCGACCGGCTTCGCCTCGACGGGCGACGTGACCGAGAAGACAATCTCCTTCACCGAGATCGGTCGCGACATCTGGGCCTTCACCGCCGAGGGCGACCCCAACACCGGCGTCGTCATCGGCGACGACAGCGTGCTGATCGTCGACGCCCAGGCGACACCGCGCCTCGCCGGCAAGGTGATCGAGAAGATCCGCGGCGTCACCGACAAGCCGATCCGGTACGTCGTGCTGTCGCATTACCACGCGGTGCGCGTGCTCGGCGCCTCCGCCTACCAGGCGCAGCAGATCATCTCGTCCGAGAAATGCCGCGCCATGATCGCCGAGCGCGGCAAGGAGGACTGGGAATCGGAATTCGCCCGCTTTCCGCGCCTGTTCCAGGGGCACGAGAGCATTCCGGGCCTCACCTGGCCCACCATGACCTTCCGCGACAGGATGACGGTCTATCTCGGCAAGCGGCGCGTCGACCTGATGTTCCTGGGGCGGGCGCACACGGCCGGCGACATCGTCGCCTGGGTGCCGGACGAAAGCGTGATGCTGAGCGGCGACATCGTCGAGTATCAGACGGCCTGCTATTGCGGGGACGGGCATTTCGCCGACTGGGGCCGCACCCTCGACGCCATCAAGGCGTTCCGCCCGCGCGCCCTGGCGCCGGGGCGCGGCGACGCCCTGATCGGCGCGGACAAGGTCGCCGACGCGCTCGAGGGGACGCGCGACTTCGTGGAGTCGACCTATCGCGCGGCCGCTTCCGTGGCGGCGCGCGGCGGCACGCTCAAGGAGGCCTTCGCCGCGGTGCGCGCCGCCTGCGATCCCAAGTTCTCCAACTACGCCATCTACGAGCATTGCCTGCCGTTCAACGTCTCGCGCGCCTATGACGAGGCGCTCGGCATGGACACGCCGCGGATCTGGACGGCGGAGCGCGATCGAGAGATGTGGGAAGCGCTGCAGGGCTGAGCGCCCTGCGACGGGAGGGATGAAGGTGCCGGCGACCTTCGACACCCCCATGTACGCCTACCGGCGGTCGCCCGACCAGGACGCCGCCGCGCCCGTGCGGCACCCGGTGGTGGTGATCGGCGCCGGGCCGGTCGGGCTGGCCGCGGCGATCGACCTCGCTGTGCACGACGTCCCGGTCGTGGTGCTCGACGAGAACGACTGCGCCTGTGCCGGCAGCCGGGCGATCTGCTTCGCCAAGCGCCCGCTCGAGATCCTCGACCGCCTCGGCTGCGCAGAGCCGCTCGTCGACAAGGGCGTCGTCTGGAGCCGGGGCAAGGTGTTCTTCCGCGACCGGCAGGTCTACGCCTTCGATCTGCTGCCGGAAGGCGGGCACAAGCGGCCGGCGTTCATCAACCTGCAGCAATACCATCTCGAGCGCCTCCTGGTGGACCGCATACGGGCGCTCGGCGAGGAGGGCCGCAGGATCGAGCTGCGCGGCTGCAACCGGGTCGTCGCGGTGGACCGGCGCAACGACGGGGCGAGGCTCGGCATCGAGACTCCGGACGGGCCCTATCGTCTCGACTGCGACTGGCTCATCGCCTGCGACGGCGCGAACTCGCCGACCCGGCGCATGCTGGGGCTGGAGTTCCAGGGCAGGGTGTTCGAGGACAACTTCCTGATCGCCGACGTGGTGATGAAGGCGGCGTTCCCGACCGAGCGCTGGTTCTGGTTCGATCCGCCGTTCAATCGCGGGCAATCCGCGCTCCTCCACAAGCAGCCGGACGATCTGTGGCGGATCGATCTCCAGCTGGGCTGGAACGTCGACCGGGAAGCGGAGAAGCAGCCGGACCGGGTAACGCAGCGGCTCCAGGCGATGCTGGGGCCCGAGGCCGAGTTCGAGTACGAATGGATCTCCATCTATACGTTCCAGTGCCGGAGGATGGAGCGCTTCCGGCATGGCCGCATCCTGTTCGCCGGCGACGCGGCGCATCAGGTCTCGCCCTTCGGCGCGCGCGGCGCGAACAGCGGATTCCAGGACGTCGACAACCTGGTCTGGAAGCTGAAGCTCGTCATGGACGGCAAGGCGCCCGACCGGCTGCTCGACAGCTACGATTCCGAGCGCGTCTACGCCGCCGACGAGAACCTCCTGAACTCGACCCGCTCGACGGAATTCATCACGCCGAAATCGGAGATCAGCCGGGTCTTCCGCGACGCGGTGCTCGAGCTCGCCGAGCGCTTCCCCTTCGCGCACCCTCTGGTGACCTCCGGCCGGCTGTCGGTCCCCGCGGTCTATGACGGCGCGCCGCTCAACGGGCCGGACGAGCCCGGCCTGCCGGCGCGCACGCGGCCCGGGGCGCCGGCCGCGGACGCGCCGATCGGGCGAGGCTGGCTGCTCGACCGCCTCGGCGGGCGCTTCCAGCTGGTCACGATCGACGCCGACGCGCCCGACCGGCTCGAGATCGGGGGCATTGCCGTGGAGCGGCTGTCCCTGGCGGGGGCGGACGATGCCACCGGCGCCCTGCGCGAGCGCTATCTGGGCCCGGCGGAAGGCGCCATCTATCTGATGCGGCCGGACCAGCATGTCGCGGCGCGCTGGACGCGCTACGATCCGTCCGCCGTCGCCGCCGCTCTCGACCGGGCGGTGGGGCGCGGCGCGGAAGGAGAGCCATGGCCGCACTGATCGTCACCCCCAACATCGACAAGCCGGACGATTTCTACGCCGAGCTGCTCGCCCTGCACGAAGGCCGCAGCCGGGAAGACAGCGAGGCGGTCAATGCCCGGCTCGTTCTGCTGCTCGCCAACCATATCGGCGATCGCGAGGTTCTGCGCGAGGCGCTGGCCGCGGCGGCGGCGGGCTGATCCGGTGCGGTGCACCCGCCTGGTCGACGGGCCGGCCGTCGCCCTGCTGATCGGCGTAGCGGTCGCGTGCCTTCCGTTGCTTCACGGATCGCCCGCATGGGCTGAGAAGCCGTCTGCTTGCGTGCCGCGCGGGGACAAGGACCCGACCTATGCCTGGGATCCGCTCCACATCGTGCAGCGTGGCGACGGGCGGGAATCGCCGACGCCCAAGAGCTTCGAGTCCCAGAAGAAGCACCAGAAGCGCCAGATCGTCGTCGATCCGGTGCGCAACCTGCAGGTCGCCTTCATCAGCGGCGTGACCCTGGAGGCGCCGGTCGGATCCGAGGACTGGGTGGTCGTGCAGACGCGCACCTGCCCGCCCGCCCGCTGGGCCGGCGCCATGGCCTATGATCCGGTCAACGACGAGATCGTGCTGTGGGGCGGAACGATGTCGGTCGCCGGCCCGACGGACGACACCTGGATCTACGACCCCGAGCTGCGGGACTGGCGCAGGCTGGAGAGCGGGAGCGCGGAGCTGCGCGATCTCCGCGCGAAGCTCGGAACACTGGCCGACGAGCTGGAGACGCTGCGCTGGGACCTCTGGAAGACGCTGGAATGGCAGGTGACGGGCAAATCGGGGGCGGCGGCGGAATCGGCCCTGGCCGAGCGGCTCGAGACGCTTGCACGCGATATCGTTGAAGCCGAGGGGCTGGCCGGCCGGGCGCAACCGGCGTTGTCCGGATACGAGGAGACCCAGGCGGCGGGCGCGGCGAAATGGCTCGCCGCGGCCCGTGCCGAGATCGGGAAGCTGGGCGAAGGCATCGAATCGGGCACGCCGGAGGGGCTGGAGCGCGACTATCGGGCGCTGGTCGCCCTGCGCACCGACCTGCTGAGCGCGGTCGATTCCGTTCGCGCCGCGCCGCCCTCGCGCTACTTCGTCGGCCTGGAGTTGGATCCGGCAGGCGAGGCCTTCGCGCTCACCGGCACGGTCGAGCGGGAGCTTCCGGATCGCTGGGTCTATCGGCTCGGCGAGCGGCGCTGGCAGAGGGAGGACCCGCCGCCGGGCAGCGCCGTGTCGCCGCCCGTGCCCGACGGGGAGCACGTGCTGCGCGATGCGGCGAGCGTGGCCGAGCTTCGCCAATGGCAGGAGCAGACGCGCGCCTGGGCCGAGAGGATTCCCGCGAACACCTGGGTGACCGCCCCGGCGCACGGCACGGGCCGGCCGAACTGGGGGCGGTCCTGGAGCTCGATCGTGTACGACCCCGATCGCGAGCAGCTCTATTATCGCGACGGCGGGCACGGCTCCTATCACGGCAACGATACCGACCATTACGACATCCAGACCGGCCGCTGGTTCCGGAGCGACGTGGCGGAGGAGCCGGAGCACCGCATCATGGGCGGCTATTTCGCTTGGGGCCGCGGCTACAACTACGCGCCCTTCGCGATCCATACCTACAAGTGGAACCTGTTCTACAACCCGCTGACCGACCATCTGCAGCGGCGGGTCTTCCATGCTCCGGAGCGGCCGGACGGGAACACTCACGACTACGATCCCGACCGGGGCAGCTGGTCGGCGGAGCCGGTGACGGTGAAGGTGGTCGGCCCGATCGTGCCCGGCGTTCCCGACGGCATCGTCAGCGTGCATGGCTGGGACCGCTACAGCGGCATCCCCTCGGCCACGGTCGGCTATCAGACCGCGGATGGCTATCGCGAATGGTCCGGCACCGGCCCCATCGCCTTCCACGGCGCCAATCACGACGACGACTTCGCGCTGTTCTACGACCCGAAGCGCAACCGCGTGATGTATTACGGCGGCGAGGACGACACGCTGGGCCTGTTCGCCCTGTCGCTCGACGCGGAGCGGCCGAAATGGCAGCGGCTCCGGGTCTCGGCCGCCGGGGACGGGCGTATCCCGCGCGCCTATCGCGAATGGATCTACATCCCCCGGCACGACCTGTTCCTGACCATGGAGTGGCAGCGCGACGGCAAGGGCGCGCCGCGGGTCTGGTCCTTCGATCCCGAGGAAAACCTGTTCCGGCCGGTCGACCTCGCCTTCGGCGACGGCGTGACGCCGGGCGGGGGCGCGACAGAGCTGGGCGGGGCCAGCGTCTCCAGCGGCCTCGCCTACGATCCGGTCTCGGACGTCGCCTTCTACATCCGGTCCGCCTCGCGCGCGCCGACCCTGTTCGCCTTCCGCTTCGTGCCCGACGCTCGATGACGCGACCCGGGCCCCGGCGTGCATCGCGCGGCCGGGCGCTTGGCCGGACCGGACACATGGGGCGCCGCGCCGCTCCGTGACCCGACCGACCCCGCGCATATCATCGTGTACAGCGGCTCAACGGCCTGGAGTTATCGTGCCGTGATCGCCGGGGCGACGTACCCGTGGGCATCGCGTTCGACAGCCACGAACCACGAGCAGCAGGGGCGAGATCACCCTCTCTGCCACTGCGCTGGGCCAGTCGGTATCTGGGACTTGCGTGGCTCAGGAGTTCTGGCCGCGGGCGGAGAGGGGCCGCTCTCCCTTGATGGTCGTGCGATGCATCAGCCGTCGCGCCCCGTCGTAGTCGTTGACGGCGTAATGCATGGCGCAGCGATTGTCCCAGATCGCCAGGTCGCCCGTGCGCCAGCGCAGGCGGCAGGTGAACTCGGGCCGGATGGCGTGGGCGTAGAGGAAATCGAGCAGCGGACGGCTCTCGGCCTCGGTCATGCCCTCGAAACGCGTGGTGTAGATGGAGTTGACGAAGAGCGCCTTGCGGCCGGTCACCGGATGCACGCGCACGACGGGATGCGCCACCTCGCGGTCGGCCTCCGGCCGGTTCCGCTCGATCTCGATGGAGCGCGAGACCTCGAGATCGGCGGCCACGCCGCCGACGCCATAGGGCCGGCCGGCATGCATCGCGTTGAGGCCGTCGAGCATCCGCCGCATGCCCTCGGACAACGCCTCATAGGCGCTGTACATGTTGGCGAACAGCGTGTCGCCGCCGCAATCCGGCACCTCGCGCGCATAGAGCACGGAGCCCAGCGGCGGCTCCTCGAGGAAGCTGAAATCCGAATGCCAGGCATTGCCGAAGGTGCTGATGTTGCGCTCGTCGGCCTCCTTCAGCACGGCGATGATGTCCGGGTACTCCGCCATGTGCTTGACATAGGGCGAGCGGCTGAGCGGCCCGAGCCGGCGCGAGAAGGCAAGGTGCTGCTCCGGCGTCAGGTGCTGATCATGGAAGAACAGCACGAGGCGGTCGTGAAATGCGCGCTCGATCTCCGCGAAGGTCGCGTCGTCGAGCGGCTGCGCGAGGTCGACGCCATGAATCTCGGCGCCCAGCGCGCCGGCCATCGGCCGCACCTCGATGCGGGTGTAACGAGCGACCATGGGCCGAATATAGGCGATCGTGCGGTGGCGAGGAAGGCGCCGCGATCGCAACACTCGCCCCGAGCGTCAGATCATTCGTGCCGCTCGTCGCTCCCGAGATACACTGCTGCGTTCGTGTCGCGATGGCGACGGCGGCGTGACATGCCGGGCCGCAGGGAGGAATTCGATGTCCGACATCGGTCAGAGCCTGAAGCAACTGTGCGACGCCTTCAACGCGCACGATCTCGACGGCATCATGAGCCATTTCGCCGACGACTGCGTGCTGGAGATGCCCAGAGGAAGCGAGCCCTGGGGCTCGCGCTTCGCCGGCAAGGACAAGGTCCGTGCGGCCCTGGCCGGGCGATTCGACGGGCTTCCCGATGTCCATTACGGAAACGAGCAGCATTTCGTCGACACGGGCGCCAGTACCGGCATCTCGAAATGGACGCTGACCGGCACCCGTCCCGACGGGCAGCGAATCGAGGTGTGGGGCTGCGATTTCTACACGTTCCGGGACGGGAAGGTCATCCGTAAGGATTCCTATTGGAAGATCGTGGAATAGCTCCGGCATCGGGGTGACGGCGGCTGTCCTGCCGCGCTGGCAGGATTCAATAGCCGAGGGCGCATCCATCCTTGCGCGGATCCGACCCGCCGGACAGGACGCCTCGGCTGTGATCGAGAAGAATCGCCTGGCCGCCGCCCAGGGGCTCCGGGGCGATCCGTAGGTCGTGGCCGATCGCGAGAAGCCCCTGGATCGTCTCCGCAGGGAACGACTTTTCGAACTCGATCCAGCGGTCGCCGGCGAAGGCCCGCGGCATGTCCAGTGCCGACTGCACGTCCAGGCCATAGTCGAAGACGTTCGTCAGGAAGCGCGCATGTCCGAACGGCTGATAGTCGCCGCCCATCACGCCATAGGGCATCAGCACATGGCCGCCGCGCGTGACCATGCCCGGCATGATGGTGTGCATCGGCCGCTTGGACGGGCCGATGCAGTTCGGATGGGCGGCGTCGAGGCAGAAGGACCGGCCACGGTTCTGGAAGACGACGCCGGTCTGCGGACAGAGGATGGTGCTGCCGAAGGAATGATAGACGGAGTTGATGAAGCTGACCGCGTTGAGGTCGCGATCGACCACGCAGACATAGACGGTGTCCGACTTCGTGAGGCCGAGCTCCGGCAGGTCGGCGAGCGGCTTGTCGAGGCGGATGCTGCGGCGCAAATCCCCCGCCCACGTCTTGGACAGCAGGTGCTCAGTCCTTGCCGTCATGCTGGCGGAATCGGCGATCGCGGCATTGCGGACGGCAAAGGCCAGCTTTCCCGCCTCGATCTCCAGATGCGTCCGCGCGGCCGAGAGCGGCGCCATCGACCGGAGATCGAAGCCCTCCAGGATGTTCAGCATGACGAGGGCGGTCAGGCCCTGGTTGTTGGGCGGGATCTGATGCACCCGGACCCCACGATACTCAGTGGCGACCGGTGTCACGTAGTCGCCGCGAACCGCGGCGAAGTCTTCGAGGGTATGGCAGCCGCCGGCCTGCCGGAGCGTCGCGGTCATGCGCGCGGCGATCTCGCCTTCGTAGAAGGCCTCGCGGCCGCCGGCGGCGATCTTCGCCAGCGTTTCCGCCAGGGCCGGCTGCCGGTGCAGATCGCCTTCGGCGGGAACCTCGTCGTTCGGCAGGAAAACCGCGCGCGCCGCTTCGTTCTGCCGGAGGAGGTCCGCGGCGAGGAGCCAGTCGAAGCGGACGCGGGCGTGGACCGGATAGCCGTCCCGCGCATAGGCGATCGCCGGCGCGAGCAGCGCCGCGAACTCCGTCCGGCCATGCGCCTGGTGCAGCGCGGTCCAGGCGTCCACGGCGCCGGGCATGGTGACGGCGTGAACGGAGGTCGGCCCGATCTCGCTCATGTCCTGCTCGAGAAATCGGTCCAGCGTTGCGGCCGCAGGGGATCGCCCGGAGCCGTTGAACCCGATCACCTCGTCCTTGCCGCCGAGGCACATGAGGGCGAAGCAGTCGCCGCCGATCCCGGTCGACTGCGGCTCGACCACGGCCAGCGTCGCCGAGGCTGCGATCGCCGCATCGAGGGCGTTGCCGCCCCGGCGCAGAATGTCGACCGCGACCCCGGTCGCGAGGGGGTGCGAGGTCGCCGCCATGCCGGTGCAGGCGTGCACCGTCGATCGGCCGGGAAAATCGAAATCGCGCAAGGCGAACGCTCCTGTTCTAGAACTTGGTCCGGCGCCTCGTGTCGACTTTCGTGCACATGCAGTGCATCTGCTGCACTGTCGGCGCGACGAAAGCCGGCACATGTTCCATGGCGAGAGTACCCGCCGGCGTGCAACAGCGGCGCTTCATGTCTCAATCATCCGTCAGCGACGGCGGGTGCCAGGCCGCGGTGGCACGGCGAAGAAGCGGCGCCGCTCTTCGTAGAGTTGCTCGATCCTGGCCATGTTGCGCAGCGAGTCGCGCACATGCTCGCGGGCCGCCTCTACGGCGCACGGCACATCGCGGGCGACGACCGCTTCGACGATGGCGCGATGCTGCTCGACGGCATCGGCCCAGGAATCGAGCCAGAGGACCTCCAGCCACAAGGCGACCCGCAGCTGCTCGTAAAGCCGCCGCGTCATCTCCTGCAGCGCCGCGTTCCGCGTCAACCAGGCGATCACCTCGTGGACCTTCAGCCCGAGCTCCAGCTGACGCGCGCTCGTCGGGGACGGGCTGTCGCGTCGCCGGTCCGTCTCCTCGATCTCGACCATCACCGCCTTCAGCCGCTCCAGATCCTCGTCCGCCGCGGAGCGGCAGGCGATCTCGGCGACATAGCCGTCGAGGCCCTCGCGCGCGACGAGCAGGTCGCGAATGGCCTGCGGCTCGAAGTGGACGACGGAATAGCCGCTGTTCTGCCGCCCGATGACGAGGCCTTCGGCTTCCAGGAGCATCAGCGCTTCCCGCAGCGGCGTTCGGCTGACATCGAGCAATTGCGAGAGCCGCGCTTCCGAGAGCCGCTCGCCGGGATGCAGGGCTGCGGAAAGAATCATTCCCTTCAAGCCCTCATAGGCGTGACGGCGCAGGGCGCCACCGCCGAGCCGCGGCAGGCTGAGCCCGGAGCTGGCGGCTTTCTGGCTCATTTCAGGCTCTGACCCGGCTGACGGCGACGTTGTCGGCCGCCGTGAGATGCGCGTTGAGCCGCCGCTCCACCCGCCTGGCCAGCAGAAGAACGAGATAGACGATGGCGAGATAGAAGGCCGCGGCGGTCACGAAGGCTTCGTAGAAGGCGAAGTTGCGCGACGCGATGACCCGCGCCACGCCGGTGACGTCCATCACGGTGATGATGGACACCAGAGACGTCGCCTGCAGCTGGTAGACTATCTCGTTGGTGTAGGCGGGCCAGGCAGCCGCCAGCGCCCGCGGAAGCAGGATGAAGCGCAGGCGCTGGACTCGCGACAGGCCCAGCGCCAATGCCGCCTCCACCTCGCCGCGCGGAATCGCCTGAAGGGCGCCGCGGAAGATCTCCGAGCTGTAGGCGGCGGTATTGAGCGACAGCGTCAGGATCGCGCAGAACCACGGCTCGCGGAAAAGCTGCCACAGGCCGACGGCCTCGAGGGCGTGCCGGAACTGGCCGCTGCCGTAATAGATCAGGAAGATCTGCGCCAGAAGCGGCGTTCCCCGGAAGAACAGCACATAGACCGTTGCCGGCCAGAAGACCGCCGGCTTCCGGGAAAGCCGCATCAGGGCGATCGGGACGGCGAGAACCGCGCCGAGGAGGCAACTCGCTGCCGTGTATTGCAGCGTGACGACGGCGCCGCTGGCGAAGGTCCCCAGATGGTCCGCGAGAAACGCGAACATCAGAGCCTGCCGCCGACGACGCCGCGGCTCGCCCAGCCTTCCGCCCGCGCCTGCGCCCACATGGAGGCCAGCGTGATGGCCAGATAGATGAGGCAGGCCGCGAAGAAGAATGTGAACGGCATCCTGGTGGCGCGCGCCGCCACGTCGGCGTTGCGCATCAGCTCGGGCAGCTGGACGATCGAGATGAGGGCGGTGGCCTTGACCAGCACCATCCAGACATTGCCCAGCCCCGGCAGAGCGTAGCGGACGACCTGCGGCAGCACGACGAGGCCCAGCGCCGCGATGCGGCTCAGGCCCAGCGCGGCGGCCGCCTCATGCTGCCCCGGCGGCACGTTCAGGTATGCGCCGCGGAACACCTCGCAGGCGAAGGCGCCGTAGATGAAGGTGATGGTGGCGATGCCGGCGACGAAGGGATTGATGGCGAGGACGAGCTCGTATCCCAGCGCCGCCGCCACGTCCTGCAGGAGAGTCGGCACGCCGTAATAGACGAGGAGCAGCAGCACGAGCTCGGGCACCCCGCGCACGATCGTCGTGTACGTGTCCACGATGAAGGACCGGGTCCTGGACGGGCTCAGCTTGGCGAAAGCGGCAAGCAGCCCGACGACGACGGCCCCCGCCATCGAGACGACGGACACGATGACCGTGAGCTGGACACCTTCCCACAGCAGCCAGCCATAGCCCTTCAGATCGAGCATCGACGTCGGCGGGCGGGGCTGGCGACAGGCCGGGGCTATTCTCCGTAGACGTCGAAGCCGAACCACTTCTCGGCGATCTCCTGGTAGCTGCCGTTGGCGCGTACCGCGGCGATCGCCTTGGAGAAAGCCTCTGCGATATGGGCGTCTTCCTTGCGCACCCCGACGCCGGCTCCGTAGCCGAACCACTCCGCGCCGGTGTATTCCGGGCCGCGGAACTCGAAATCCGCACCCTCGGGCGTCTTGAGGAAGCCTTCGGACGCCGCGACGACATCGGCCATGAGGGCATCGATCCGCCCCGACTGGAGGTCGAGATAGGCCTCCTCCATCGTCGCGTACACCCTGAGATCGATGCCCGGAAGCTCGTCACGCATGAAGCGCTCGAAGCTCGTCGCCCGCTGCGTTCCGACGACGGCCCCTTCCAGCCCCTCGGGAGTGATTTCCAGCGTGCTCGACTTCGGGACCACGAAGCGCGCCGGGACCTGATAGTACTTGTCGGAGAAGGCGATGCGCTCGCGCCGCTCGTCGGTGATGTAGAGCGAGGCGATGATGGCGTCGTATTTCTGCGCCAGGAGGCCCGGAATGATGCCGTCCCAGTCCTGCACGACGAACTCGCAGGTCACCCCGATCTCGTCGCACATGGCGCGCGCCAGATCGATCTCGAACCCCTGCACGTTCCCCTGATCGTCGAGATAGTTGAAGGGGGCATAGGCCCCTTCGGTCGCAATCCTGAGAGGGTCGGGAAGCTGCTGCGCCGAGGCGGGCGCGGCGAGCATGAGGGCGGCCAGGATCAGGCCGGCGGCGGCAGTACGCATGGCGACTCTCCCTGTCACGTGTTATTGTATACAATCTTGCATGTAAGCGGGGCTCCGTCAAACGCCGATCCTCGGCTGAGCCTCGACTGCCGTGTGTGTCGGAGCAGAGCTTGCGTCGCTCACATTCGCGCGCCGGCCGTCCCTTGCCGGCGTGCCTCGACGAGGCTGGGTCCAGCACCTCCGCCCGGGTCGGCCGACCGGATCGGGCACGGCTGTCGAGGAGGATGATGTGGGGGCCCGAGCATCAAGGGCCGCTCGTCGCCTCGACGGCCCGGTCCGCCTTGCCGGGCCCGGCCGCGGCTGATATCTGTAAAAAAAAGTTGTAGCTGTGATCGGCAGCAACAGAAGACACGGGAGCAGAGGAGGAGACATGTCGACGAGAACCCGCAAGCTTTCCCGCCGGCGCTTCGTCCAGGCGGGCGGCGCCGCTCTTGGCGCGGTCGCCGTCGGTGCGCCGTTCATCCGGACGGGCCGGGCGCAGGCGCCGACCTTCAAGTGCGGGGTGATCACCTCGCTCTCCGGCGAGAACATCTTCGGCGGCAACCTGACCCGCCGCGGCTACGATCTTTGGGCCGAGGTGATGAACGAGCTGGGCGGCGTCGAAGCCGGCGGCGAGCGCTTCAAGGTCGAGATGTTCTACGGCGACGACCAGAGCAATCCGGCGACCGGCGCCGACGCGGCCGAGCGGCTGATCGTCCAGGACGAGGTCTGCGTCCTGTTCGGCCCCTATACCAGCGGCTCGACGATCGCGGTCCAGCCGATCTGCCAGAAGTACCAGGTGCCGATGATCTCGGGCTCGGCGGAATCGCCCAACGTGTGGAAGGCCAAGCCGGAGTTCAATTTCGGCATCATCCCGGCGGTCGACACCTCGTCGGGCAAGTCGCTCGGGGTGCTGGCCACCATGGGGAATCCGGCCGCGGCGTCCGCCGCGGTGATCGGGGTCAACGAGCCGTTCTCCAAGGAGACCGGGGAAGGCTTCCTCCAGGGCGCCAAGGATGCCGGGCTCGAGGTCGTGGCCTACGAATCGGTCCCCTCCAACGCCGACTTGACGCCGGTCATCTCCAAGATCGCCGCGCTGAACCCGGACATCCTCGCCGTGGGCGGCCACGAGGAGGTGCTGATCAATGTCGTGAAGGTCTCGAAATCGCTGAACTTCCGCCCGAAGGGGCTGATCATGCATTACGGCGTGACCAACCCGGCTTTCGCCGAGACGCTCGGCGCCGACGCCGACGGCACCTGCGGCATCGCCCTGTGGCTGCCGACCGTGCCGTACCGGGACGACGTGTTCGGGACCGCCGCCGAGTACGCCGAGCGCGCCAAGAACCGCTGGGGCGACGTGCCGGACTACACCGAGGCGGCCTGCTCGGCGAGCGGCCTCGTGTTCAACGACGCCGTGAAGCGGCTGGGCAAGAAGCCGCCCTACAGCCAGGAGGACCGGGTCGCGCTCAAGGACGCCATCGCCGCGACCGACATCATGACCTGCTACGGTCCCATCAAGTTCGAGTCCGAGGGCGACCACTATCACGACAACATCCAGCCGGTGCCGGTGCTGATCCAGATCAGGAACGGCGGCAGCGTGGCGGTGGGCCCGAAGGAGTCCGCGGCCGAGGATCTGATCTACCCGCTGCCCGCCTGGAGCTGATGCGTCGGGACCCGACCGGCGGCGCGGCGCGAACAAAACCCCCCCCCACCCCCCGGCAGGGCCGGCGCCAACCATACAACCACCCCACACCCCCACGAATAACC
>DAIMFL010000012.1:37351-44314 GCA_036724615.1 Alphaproteobacteria bacterium
CCCGCCGGGTGCTTTTGCGTGGGCACCCTACCGGCGGCGCGCCGCGCCCTCGCCGCCCCGCCTCCGCCGGAGAGGGCCGGAGCAAGCGTTCCAACGGCCAACGCCGCCGAGGATAGACCGCCGGTGGATCTTCTTCTTCAGACGCTGCTGAACGGGCTCCTGATCGGCGGCGTCGTCGCGACCTTCTCGATCGGCTTCCAGCTGACCTTCGGCGTGCTGCACGTGATCGATTTCGCGGTCGGCGCGTGGGTCGTGCTGGGCGGCTATCTCGCCTATTGGATGTCGACGCTGCTCGGCGTCGACGGCTTCCTGGCGTTGCCCGTCGCCTTTTTCGTGTTCGGCGCGGTCGGCTACCTGATCGGGCCGGTCGTGTATCAGGTGCGCAACAGCCGCACCGCGCGGCCGGAGCTGATGGCCCTCGCCCTGACCTTCGGGCTGTTCACCCTGCTGCGCGGCGGGATGCTGACCCTCTGGGGCTTCAACACGCGCAGCGTGCCGACCGTGCTCAGCGGCGAAAGCCTGATGATCGGGCCGATCGCGGTGCTGCTGCTGCGCGTCGCCGCCTTCGCCTTCGCGATCGCCGCGGCGGCCGCGCTGTTCTACGTGCTGTTCCGCACCCGCTACGGCCTCGCCATCCGCGCCGTCGCCGAGAACCGGCACAATGCCGGGCTGATGGGCGTCGACGTGAAGCGGCTGAGCGCGAATGTCTACGGGATCTATGCCGGCCTCACCGGCATGGCGGGCGTGCTCATGGGGGCGATCTATTCGGTCAATCCCGAGATCGGCCTGCGCTACACGCTGTTCGCCTTCTTCGTCGCGGTGCTGGCCGGGCTGGGGTCGGTGGGCGGCGCCGTCCTGGCCGCGCTCTTCCTCGGGGTCATCGAGGCGCTGGTCGCGACCTATGCCGGGGCGAGCTTCTCGCATCTCGCGATCTTCACCACGCTCTATCTCGTGCTCCTGGTGTCGCCCCGCGGCATCCTGCGCCGCGGCCTGTGAGGGAGATCCGCGTGCCGCGCGCTGCAAGCTTCGCCCTGCTGATCGGTTCCGCGGCGGCGCTGCTGCTGCTTCCGGAGCTGATCAATGCCTACTGGCTGCGGATCGCCACCGGCGCCCTGATGTGGGCCGGGCTCGCCTGCTCCTGGAACATCATCGGCGGCTACGCGGGCTACATCGATTTCGGTCATTCGGCCTTCTTCGGGATCGGCGCCTACGCGACCGCGATCTTCATGGGCGGCGCCTTCGGCTGGCCGTTCCTGGCGACCATTCCGGTCGGGCTGCTCGTCGCCGCGGCCTTGGCCGCCGTGATCGGCGGGCCGACGCTCAGGCTGCGCGGCGCCTATTTCGCCATCGCCACCTGGGCCTTCGCCGAGCTTCTGCTGCAGCTCGCCAACGTGCTCGAGGTGACCGGCGGCACGGGCGGCCTCAGCCTGCCGCCCTTCCTCGACGAGCGGTTCTTCTATTTCGCCATGCTGATCGCCACGGCCGTCACCTACGGCCTCACCTGGCTGCTGTTCGAGCGCTCGCATTTCGGCCTCAAGGTGAAGGCCCTGCGCGATCACGAGCCGGCGGCCGAGGCGATGGGCATCAACACCGCCGCGGTGAAGCTCCAGGCCTACGCGCTGAGCGCCGCGCTGGCCGCCGTCTTCGGCAGCATCTTCGCCTACTGGGTCACCTTCATTAACCCGAAGAGCGTGCTCAGCGGCGACATCACCGACCAGATGGTCATCATGGTGCTGCTCGGCGGGCTCGGCAGCCTGTGGGGTCCGGCCGTGGGCGGCGCCCTGCTGTTCTTCGCGAACCGTTACGTCTGGATGACCTGGGGCGACACCGCCTTCTATATCGTCATCCTCGGCGTCGCGATCGTGCTCGTCGTGCTGTTCCTGCCGAGCGGCCTCGCCGGCCTGTTCGGCGGCCGCCCGGCGAAGCCGGAGCACAGCGTGCTGCGCCGGGTGCTCGCCCGCAGCTTCAGCCGCGGTCCGGGCGGTCAGGCATGACCGCCGCCGTCCGGACCGCCACGGCGCCCGCGCCACGCACCGGCGGCGAGCCGATCCTGGTGGTCAGCGACCTCCGGCGGCGCTTCGGCGGCATCACCGCGGCGAACGGCGTGACGCTGGAGATCCGCCGGCAGGAGATCGTCGGCCTCATCGGCCCGAACGGCTCGGGCAAGTCGACGCTGTTCAACCTGATCTCCGGCGCGCTGGCGCCCGACAGCGGCTCGGTCCTGTTCGACGGCACCGAGATCGCCGGCTGGAAGGCGCACCGGATCGCGCGGCGCGGCCTGGCGCGCACCTTCCAGATCCCGGCCCTGTTCGAGAACATGACCGTGACGGAGAACCTGCTCGCGGCGGCCGCCGAAGGCCATTGGGCCGGGGCGCGGGAGCGCGCCGAGACGACGCTCGCCATGCTGAGCCTGGAGCCCGTGCGGCACAACCGCGCCGTCGATCTGTCGGGCGGGCAGCAGAAGCTGCTCGAGTTCGGCCGGATCATCATGCGCCAGGCCTCCCTCATCCTGCTCGACGAGGTGACGGCGGGAGTTCACCTCAACATCCGCCGCATCATCCTCGACGCCATCGCCCGGCTGCGCGACGAGGGGGCGACCTTCTTCGTCATCGAGCACGACATGGAGCTGGTGCGCAACGTCTGCGACCGCATCGTCGTCATGGATGCGGGACAGGTCATCACCACGGGCACGTTCGACGAGATCGCGCGCAACTCGGAGGTGATGCAGGCCTATCTGGGGCGGCGGTCATGAGCCGGCTCGTCGCCCGCGACGTGGTCACCGGCTACGGCAAGCACGAGGTTGTGCACGGCGTCTCGCTGTACGCCGACAGCGCCCAGATCACCTGCATCTTCGGCCCCAACGGCTGCGGCAAGTCGACGCTGCTGAAGGCGATCGCCGGCGCGCTCCCGGCCTGGAGCGGCGGCGTGACCCTGGACGACCGGCCGATCAGCAACCTGCCGGTGCACGAGGTGGTGCGGCACGGGCTGGTCATGATGCCCCAGGGCGGCGGCGTCTTCCCCCGCCTGACGGTGGTGGAGAACCTGAGGATGGGCGGCTACGCCATCGCCGAGGCAGGGCTGGTCGACTCCCGCATCGAGGCGCTGCTCGAGGAGTATCCCTCCCTGTCGCGCCGCGCGAAGGTCGCGGCCGGCTCCCTGTCGGGCGGCGAGCAGATGATGCTGGCGCTCGCCCGCTCGCTGGTGTCCGAGCCGCGCTTCATCCTGCTCGACGAGCCCTCGGCCGGGCTTTCCCCGGCGCTGGTCAGCGAAACCCTCGAGCGCGTGCGCGGCCTGACCCGGCGCGGCATCGGCATCGTGATGGTCGAGCAGAACATCCGGGAAGCCCTGCCGATCGCCGACCGGCTCTACATCCTGGCGGCCGGCGAGAAGCGTTTCGAGGGCACGCCCGACGACGTGCGGGACGACGCGCAGCTCATGGAGATCTACATGGGCGGCGCATCGGATACGGCGCGGGCGCAGGCCTGACGGCGGTCCTGCGCCGCGGGGCGCGCGCGCACCGACCGGTTGCGCGTAGTCAGCCAGCGGCAGATCGGTTGCCCGGCCGGAACCGTGGCGGGCGCCGAGCATTGACGAGGATGGAGCGGAATCCACCCGATTGGGCAATCTCGGTCGGGAGGGCAGGTGGGGGGGGCCTCGGCGGGAGAGCCGCCCCGAAAAGGAGGGACGCGGGAGATGTTCGACGGAGTCGACGCCCTCCTCCTGGCCCGACTCCAGTTCGCCTTCACCGTCTCGTTCCACTTCATCTTTCCGGCCTTCACCATCGGGCTGGCGAGCTATCTCGCCGTGCTCGAGGGGCTATGGCTCTGGAGCGGGCGGGAAGTCTTCCTGTCCCTGTTCAAGTACTGGCTGAAGATCTTCGCCGTGACCTTCGCCATGGGCGTGGTCTCCGGGATCGTGCTCACCTACCAGTTCGGCACGAACTGGTCGGCCTTCTCGGACCGCACGGGGGCGGTCCTCGGCCCGCTCCTCGCCTACGAGGTGCTGACCGCCTTCTTCCTCGAGGCGGGCTTCCTGGGCGTCATGCTGTTCGGCATGACCCGGGTCGGCCGCGGGCTGCACTATGCGGCGACCGTCGCCGTGGCCGTGGGCACGCTCTTCTCCGCCTTCTGGATCCTCGCCGCCAACAGCTGGATGCAGACGCCGGTCGGCCACGGCATGAACGAGGCCGGGCAGTTCGTCCCCGAGGACTGGTGGCAGATCGTCTTCAACCCGTCCTTTCCCTATCGCCTGGTCCACACGGTGCTCGGCGCCTATCTGACGACCGCTCTCGTGGTCGGCGCGGTCGGGGCCTGGCATCTGCTGCGCGACCGCGCCAACGAGGGCGCGCGCGTCATGTTCCTGATGGCGATGGGCATGGTGGTGGTGACCGCGCCGGTGCAGGTGATCGTGGGCGACTTCCACGGCCTCAACACACTGGAGCACCAGCCCGTGAAGATCATGGCGGTCGAGGGCCATTTCGAAAGCCATCCGGAGGGGGCGCCGCTCTATCTGTTCGGGCTTCCCGACGAGGAGCGCAGGGCCGTCGACTACGGGATCGCCGTGCCCAAGGCGGGATCGCTCATCCTGAAGCACGATCCGGATGCCCCGATGCCGGGGCTCGACACGGTCGACCCGGCGGAATGGCCGCCGGTCGCGATCGTGTTCTGGTCCTTCCGCATCATGGTCGGGCTCGGCCTCCTCATGTTCGCGCTCGGGCTGACGAGCCTGGTCGCGCAGCTCCGCGGCCGGCTCTACGACTGGCGCGGCCTTCACCGCTTCGCCCTCGTCATGGGGCCGGCCGGCTTCGTCGCGGTGATCGCCGGCTGGGTGACGACGGAGGTCGGCCGCCAGCCCTACACCGTCTACGGGCTGATGCGCACGGCGGAGTCCGCCTCGCCGCTCGATGCGCCGGCCGTCGGCGCCTCGCTCGTCGCCTTCGTGATCGTCTATTTCACCGCGTTCTCCGCCGGCACCTGGTACATCCTGCGGCTGATGCGCCGCAGCCCCGTGCTGCGCGAGCCCGCGCCGGAGGAGGAGGAGAACGCGCCGATCCGGACCGCGGGAATCACCCCGGCCCTGGCGGTCGCGCCGGACCGGACCCTCGGCACCGCGGGGGGAGGACACTAGCCATGGTCGTCTTCGACCTGCCCACGATCTGGGCCTTCCTCCTGGCCTTCGCCGTCTTCGCCTATGTCGTGCTCGACGGCTTCGATCTCGGCGTCGGCATTCTCTTTCCCCTGTTCGCGCGCGGCACGGAGCGCGACCAGGCGATGAATTCCGTCGCGCCGGTATGGGACGGCAACGAGACCTGGCTCGTGCTCGGGGGCGGCGGGCTGCTCGCCGCCTTCCCGCTCGCCTATGCGGTGATCCTGCCGGCGCTCTATGCACCGATCATCGCCATGCTGCTGGCGCTGATCTTCCGGGGCGTCTCCTTCGAGTTCAGGTGGCGCGACCCCGCCCACCAGAAATACTGGGACCTGGCCTTCGCCGTCGGTTCGATCGTCGCCGCCCTGGCGCAGGGGATCGCGCTCGGGGCGCTGCTGCAGGGGATCACGGTCGAAGGGCGGGAATATGCCGGGGGCTGGTGGGACTGGCTGTCGCTCTTCAGCCTGCTGACCGGGGTGAGCCTGGTGATCGGCTACGGGCTGCTCGGCGCGACCTGGCTGATCATGAAGACGGAGGGCGCGTTGCAGGAGCACGCCTTCCGCCATGCGCGCGCGCTCGGCGTCGGGCTCATCGTCTGCATCGCCCTGGTCAGCGCCGTCACGCCGTTCCTGGAAGGGGAATACTACCGGCGCTGGTTCTCCTGGCCGAACGTCGTCTTCGCATCCCAGGTGCCGCTCCTCGTCACCATCGCCGCCGTGCTGTTCTTCATCAGCCTGCGGCGGCGCTACCAGGCCGCGCCGTTCCTGCTCGCGCTCGCGCTCTTCACCCTCAGCATGATCGGGCTCGGCATCAGCATCTTTCCCGAGGTCGTGCCCGGCGCGATCACCATCCACGAAGCCGCCGCGCCGCGCTCCAGCCTGATCTTCATGCTGGTCGGGGCGGGCATCCTGATCCCGATCATCCTCGCCTATACCGGCTACTCCTACTGGGTGTTCCGCGGCAAGGTCGGGCACGAGGGATATCACTGAGGCGCCCGGGCCGTGACGCGCTCCGCGGACGGGCCGCTCTGGCGGCGATTGCTGTGGTTCGCGCTGCTCTGGCTCGCCGGGGTAGGCGTGGTCACAGCGGTCAGCTACGCCTTGCGCTGGTGGCTGACCTAGTTGAACGTATGGAGCTTGATCTTCAGGTTTCCATCGGACTGCCGTTCGAACACATGCGTGGCGAGGCCGGCCCAGGGCTGATCGGCACCGTTGGCGTCCTTGCCCATGGCCGACCACCTGGCGGCCGCGAACAGCAGGTTGCCGTCGCCATGGGCCTCGATGAGCTCGAGCTTGTGGCCCGTCGCACCGCTCCCGAGAACTCCGGAGAAGAACTGCTCGACGCCGGCCGGCCCCTCGATGACCTCGTGGGTGGGAGGCAGAAACACCGCATCGTCGGCATAGAACTGGGCGATCGCCTTGGCGTCGCCGGTGCCGAAGGCTTCGTCCCACGCCGCATAGGCCGCGGCGACCTCCTCCTCGGCCGACGCGGCATCGACGCTGGCGGCCGGCCATGCCACGGCGCAGGCGAACAGGATTGCCGAACAGAACGAACGGATCGTCCGCATCTCTCTCCTCCCTGTCGAAGCAGGTCAGCGCCGATGCTGGATCGGGCCGGGCGGCGGACAGGTCCCGCATGGAAATGCGGTGACCCGCACTCGCCACCGGCTGCGGAGCTCCACGGGGGGCGCCCCGCGATCGACGGCTGATCCTGGCGAAAGTCGTCCGAGCAGGTGTCTCGCACCCCCGATCAGGACACCCGATCGTCAGGTTACAGGAAATGGCATTAAATTGATACCAATCTCGGATCCGGGAACGG
>DAIMFL010000013.1:0-44104 GCA_036724615.1 Alphaproteobacteria bacterium
GCAGCGTCGGAGACGGCCTTGAGCATCGCCCAGGCTTCTGGCGCGCTGCGCCAGAGCGCCAGCGCCCGGACCAGCCGATCCGCCTCCTCGAGCCGGCCTGCAGCCTGCAGCGCCTCGCCCGTCCGCGCCAGCGCGCCCTCCAGCGCGGCGGCATCGGGCGCCGCCAACGCCGCGCGAGCCAGCGCGACGTTCGGCGGAAGCGTGCCCCGCGCGCAGTCGAGGATCGGGCCGCGCAGCCCTGCCGAGATCGTCGCGAGCTCAGGCGGCATGCGAGACGTTGCGGCGAAACACCCGGCGCTGATTGAACCGCGGCTGGGCGCCCCAGCCGAACTTGTACGGCTCGCTGCCGCGCAGCAGGTCCATCTCGCGCGCGCCTTCGCGAACAGCCTCTTCGAGCGCGTGGGCGAACAGGATCGTCCCGGGGCTGACATGGGCATAGGCCGGGTCGAAGCCCATCAGATAGGCGTAGGCCCGCTCGCGATGATTGAAGCCGTAATAGGCGCCGGCCAGCGTATCTCCGATCCGCAAAGCATAGAGGCGCAGCAGTCCGGCGTTGAACAGGCGGCGCGCCGCCATCTCGTGAAACTCGATGACGCGCGGGTCGGCCAGCACGCCGGGCTGGTCGCGGCTCGCCCAGCGCTCCCGGTGCAGCCGGATGAGTTCGTCCAGGAGCGGAACGAGAGTGCCGCGATCCGCCTCGATGACGGCAATTTCGCCGCGCCGCTGCGCCCGGTTCTGGGCCATGCGGACATTTCGGCGTTGCCGGCGGGGGAGCCCTGCGATCACCTCCTCCGGTCGCTTCGGCAGCTCCATCGCCATGCAGGCGCTGGAGCGCTCGCGCATGTCCCGGCAGCCCGGCGGGCAGTGGAGGCCGAGCGCGGATGCATGCGGCGGGAGCTCGGTCAGCTCCCATTCCTGCCAGAGCCCGCCGGCATGGGCGAGATGACGGGAGAGCGCCGCACCGGCCGCCTCCGTCACCTCCGGGTCGAGCAGGACGTCCATGTAGTCGCTGACCGAAACGCCGAGCGAGAGGATGCGGCGCCCATATGCGCCCTCCTCGACATAGAGCGGCGCGAGCCCGACCAGCCGCCGCTGCCGCCGCACCGTGACGACCATGAGCTCGCCGGGCGCGAAGGCCTGCCACCAGGGCAGCAGCCAGGCGGGCGACTGGAAAGGCGTGGCCGTCGGCACACGGCGCCACAGCGCCCACCATTCGGCCTCCAGGGCGCGGAGGGCGGCCGGATCGCCGTGAGATGCGGTGGCGAACGCAGCGGTCATGCTGCACCCCGGTCGACGGCGGCCGTGACGCTTCCGGCGAGCCGGGCATAGGCGGCGAGGTACTGCTCCGCCATGCGCTCGACCCGGAAGCGCGTGCGGGCGACCTCCTGGCAGACGTCGCGGGAAATCGCCGAGACGGCGCCGATCGCATCCACCATCCCTGCGACGTCGTCCACCAGGAAGCCGGTGCGGCCGTGCTCCACCGTCTCGACCAGCGCGCCCTGGGCGAAGGCGATGACGGGCGTGCCCGCGGCGGCGGCCTCGCGCGCGACGAGCGAGCTCGTCTCGGCCGCCAGCGAGGGAATCAGCACGCAGCGCGCCGCCGCCAGCAGGCGGCGCTTGCGCGCGAGCCCGACCGGCCCGAGGAAGCGTCGCAGCGCATCCAGGCGCGGTACCACTTCCTTCTCGAAATAGCGGCGATGCGCTTCGTATGGAAACACATCCCCGCCGATCAGCAGCGGAATCCCGGCGCGCTTCGCCGCCTCGATGGCCAGATGGACGCCCTTCTCCGGGCAGATGCGGGTGAGCATCAGGGCGAAATCCCGCTTCGGCGGGCGCCGCGCGTAGAGCTCGACGTCGATGCCGTTGGCGACCGGCGGCAGCATGCCGGGAATGTCGCCGGCGGTGCGGTGCTGGCTCTCCGATACGCAGTTGAACCAGACATTTCTGCGTCCGGGGCGCAGCGCCGCCGGGGCGTACCACTCGATCGGGAGATGGAGCGTCACCAGCACGGGCGGGCCCGATTGCGGCATGTAGCTGTCGAAGTCGATGCCGTGCATGTGGACCACGTCGATCGGCCAGCGGGCGAGCGCGCCGAGAATGGCGGTCCGGTGCCGCTCCTCGGCCCGCCGCCGCTCGGCATCGTCGAGATTGCCCATGGCGCGCGGCACGGGCACGAGCCGCCCCGCCACCTCGGAGCCGGCGCAGGCGACCACGATCGATCTGTGGCCCCGCTCGACGAGCGCGCGGTCCAGCGCCGCCAGCACCTGCTCCGCGCCGCCGGCCGTGTCCGGCGACACCGCGGCGAAGGGATAGGCGACACTCAGCACTGTCAGCGTCATGGCGTGATCCCCAGCTCGGCGAGGGCGGCGCGGGCGTGGCGCCGCCATTGCTCGCCGGTCATGCCCCAGTCCTGCAGCGCGTAGAACAACGCCCCGTCGTTCGGCAGCGCGGTGAAATCGTAGTCGGGCGCCGGGCGGAACTGCTCCGTCTCGGTGCCGAAATCGGCGAGCACCGCCTGCTGCGTCGCGTGCGCGGCCAGCATGCAGGCCTTGCGGGCCCGCTCCTCCGCCGTCAGATGCAGCGTGACCGCCGGCGGGGCGGCGCCGGCGAAGCTCTGCGCCACCATGCCGCCCGAGCCGAGCCGGTAATAGGGCATCTCCAGGATCGTGAGCGGCCGGCCCTCTGCCATCAGGCGCCGCCGGGCCGCATGGACGGCGAAGGCGGTCGCGTCGTGATCCGGATGGCCGCCCTCATAGGCGTGGGTCAGAGCCGCCGTGATGCCGGAGCTGCGGAAGAGCCTCAGGAGCTTCTCGGAGATCTCGACGAGCCGCAAGGCGGCCTGCTGGTCGGGCACGCCCAGGAGCACGAGACGAAGCTCGCCGTCGGCGACGATGGCCAATGCGGAGTCGAGCTCGCGCCGGCGCGTGGCCGCATAGGCGGCGGTCTCGGCGAAGCCGTATCTGTGCGCGTCCGTGGCGTTTGCCGGCGCACCGTCGGTGACGAGGACGAGCATCGCGCCGGTCAGCCGGCCGAGCAGGGCGCCGCACCCGACCGTTTCGTCGTCGGGATGGGCGACGACGACGGCGACACGGGTTGCCTCGATCCGGCGCCGCTGCGGATCGGGGATCGCGGCAAGCAGCGGTGGATGCAGTTCGCGTCCCGTCGCCGGCTCTGCCATCGTCCTCAACCCATCGCGGCCTCTCGCGGCTGTTCTATGGTTCCGGTGCGTGCAGCGTATCGGCGTACCATCGCGGCGCAGAACTCGGCGAACTCCTCCTTCACCAGCGGCGGGCTGGTGTGGTGCGGCGCGATCCCGCGATGCTCCGGCGTGAAGCAGAAGGTGACCGTCACGGCGAACTCCGCCAGCGCCTCCATCTGCCGGTCGAACCACTGCAGCGCATTCGGACGGAAGCTGTCGGCCCAGGACAGCCCCGTGCGGAGATGGCGGACGCCCAGGCGCCGCAGCCAGGCCACGGCATCGTCGAGCCGGTGGTCCTCGAAATGAAACCACTGGCAGATGCCGAGCGCCGGCGCAAATTCGCCGAACACGTCGAGCGATGGCTTGACCGAGCCGTCCTCACGCAGCAGCCCCATGTAGAAATGCCGGTAATAGGACGAGCCCTCCGCCTCCTTGTGGCGGGTGGTCGCTCCCCAAGCTTGCGGCAGGTCGTAGAGGCTGTACCAGTGAATTCGCGGTGACCGGCCGATCAGCAGCTCGGCGGTGCGGCGCAGGCCCCAGGCCTGCACCTCCTCGGCGCCGAAGGTCGAGACGCCGACCTCCGAGACCCAGACCGGCAGGTCCGTGACCGCGCGGATCTCGTCGATCTTCGCCGGCCATTCGTCGATCTTCCACAGGTTCCAGTCGAGCGGAAAGCCATGCACCGCCACGGCATCGACCTGGTCGAGCACGCCCTTGCCTTCCATGTTGCGGATGAAGAGCGGGTCGATGGGGGAGATGCCGCCCAGTACTCGCGGCAATGCCGGGCATTCCGCGCCGATGGCGGTGCCGGCCGCGACCGCCATTTCGGCGAACAGGCTCCACTCCGGGTCAAGCTCCGGATCCCAGTGGGACTTGTTGTTCGGTTCGTTCCAGATCATCGCCGCTTCGATCACTGGCGCCCTCCGCGTGCGGGATAGACCGGGCCGGCCCAGGCCGGGATCTCGGCAGATCGGCAGACATAGACCTCGTCCTCGGGATGCTCGAGGATCTCGAAGCCGGCGCTGCGCAGCATCGCCTCGGCGCAGGCCCGGTTCGGAATCCACCAGTTGGTCGGGTCGCCGGCGTAGCAATGCTCGATGAAATGCAGCCGCGGCGCGTCCGGCTGTTCGAAGGGCGCGGTGTCCCAGAAGTCATGATCCTCGGCGAGGGCGGCGACGTCGGTGCTGCCGCGCAGCATCGACTGGAAGATGAAGAGGTCGCGCGCCGCGTGCTCCCGGATCAGGTCGAGCGCCAACAGCGGATGCCGCAGGTGATAGAGGACGCCCATGAAGAGGACGACGTCGAAGCGTTCGCCGATCGCCGCCACGTCGTAGACCGACAGCTGGCGGAACTCGATCTCCACGCCGCTCACCTCGGCGGCGAAGCGCGCCTGCTCGAGATATTCCGGGTCGAAGTCGATGCCGAGGACGCGGTCCGCGCCGCGCCGCTTCATCTCGATCGAGTAGAACCCGGCGTTGCAGCCGATGTCGAGCACGCTCAGGCCCGAGAGGTCCGCAGGGATGGCGTCGCTGAACCGCCGCCACTTCACGGCGGGATAATCGCCCAGGAAGTGATCGGGCGCGGTCTTCACCCCCTGAAGGTCGATGTTGTGGAACCACGGGCCGAGCGCCTTGGCCCGCGTCCGGATCTCGTCGGCCGTGAGGTGATGCGCGTTCATCGCTGCCCCGCATGGACGGCAGGCTTGGCCGGCCAGCCCAGGGCGAGACGGGCGCCGCGCAGTCGGCTCGCTGCGCCGGAGGACGCTTCGGCAAGCAGATTGATGGCGGCGCGGTAGCCGTAGAGCGTCCCCACGTCGACATAGGACTCGCCGGCCCGGACGCCGAGCGCGACCCCGCCGGCAGCGATGTAGGCATTGATCAGCGAGCCCACATATTCGTCCCGGCGGCCGCGCGCGATCCAGAGATCCCGCAGCTCCCGCAGCACGCGGCCCGGCATCTTGAAGGCGCCCCAGATCCAGCTCGTGGAGGCATTCGTCCGCTTCACCTGGATCTCGAGGATGCGATCCTCTGAATCCGTCACCACGGCGTCGAACAGCTCGGGATGCTCCACGGGGAAGAGCAGGAAGGACAGGGCGTCCGGCAGCAGCGCGAGCGCGGTCTCCGGAAACCAGACCGTATCGGGGAGGCCGACCACGACCGGCTCGTCCGCGCCGACCAGGATCTCCGCGCGGAAGATCGCGTCGCAGAGCCCGACAGGCTCCGGCTGCACCACATAGGCGAAGCTCGCCGGGCCGTAGCCGGCGCCGAAATATTCGACGATGTCCGACTTGCCGGGCGAGATCACGAAGCAGATCTTGTCGGCCCCGCCCCGGATCATGCGCTCGACCAGATACTCGCTGACGGCGCAGGGCCGCTCGGTCGGGCCGTCCAGGCGGCTGCCCACCGGCAGCAGCTCCTTGGAAAAGGCGAGTGGCTGGATTCTGCTGCCGAGACCGGCGGCGGGCACGATTCCCCACATGGCTCAGATCTCCGCGTGTTCGTACGAGCACCCGGCGGCGCCGGCGCTTCGGGCCGATTCGATCTCGGCGATCAGCTGCCCGGCGCGATGGGCGGAGGTGTGCTCCGACAGCACGCGCTCGCGCGCAGCGGCGGCGATGCGGCCGACCTCCGTCGGGTCGAGGTCGAGCGCCTCCACCGCTTCCTCGGTGCTGCGGGCCACCAGGATCTCCCGGCCGGGCTCGAAGAAGCTGTCGAGGCCTGGCCAGTCATCCGACAATACGGCGGTGCCGCAGGCGGCGGCCTCGAACAGCCGGCCGGAAGGGCACCAGCCCATCTCGGCCATGGCGCGCCGGGTGACGTTCAGCGTCAGCCGCGACGAGCAGAAGAAGCTCGGATGCTCGGCCGGAGGCATGTGGCGCACGAAGTAGATGTTGGGAGTCCACGGAAAGTCCTGCGGGTACTGCGCCCCGCCGATCAGGAAGCGCTGATCCGGGCGGGTGCGGGCCGGCGCGACGAACAGCGCCTCCAGCGCCGGCTGACGGTCCGCGGCATAGGTGCCGAGATAGGAGAGATCGGAGCGGTACTGCGGGCAGGCCCCGGCCGGCCAGTGGAGCGCCGGATCGACATGGCCATAGAGCGGCGCCACCCGGCGCGCCCGCAGCTGCCGGCTCATGGCGTCCAGGGCGCCGCCGCCCGCATAGCTCAGGACCAGGTCGAAATCGGCGAGCCCTCGGACGCCGATATAGGGCACGTCCTCGCCGGCATCGAGCCGCGCCAGCGTCACCGGCGTATCGAGGTCGTAGAAGACCGAGACGGCGCGAGGCGCGGCAAGGAGGAGCTCGGTCGCCTCCAGCGCATCCGGGCAGTAGGAGGTGACGATCGCCACGTCCGCATCTGCGAGCTCTGCTTGCGCGCGGTGCCGGACGGAGTCCCAGGAGTCGTAGAGGGCGAGCCCGCCGCCCGGAATGTCTTCCAGATCGCGGTTGAGCGCGTAATAGGGCGTGTCGCGCTCGAAGAACACCACGCGGTGGCCGAGCCGTGCCAGGGCGCCGCACAGGCCGCGCCACAGCGTCGCGTGGCCGTTTCCCCAGGACGAGCTAACGGTCAGGCCGAAGATCACGATCTTCATCGGGCGATCCGCTCGTTGAGGCTGAGGACCGTGGCGCCGCCGCCTTGCCCGAGGACCACCGTGCTGATCCCGGCCGGCGAGATCTCGAAGGCGGCGAACGCGTCCACGGTCATCCCGAGGATGTGCAGGATCGCCGCCTTGATCACGTCGCCATGGCTCACCAGCACGAGACGGGCGCCCGGCTTGGCGGCATGGGTCCGCCGCAGATGGCCGATCAGCCGGTCCTGCACCGCCGCCATGCTCTCGCCGCCCGGGGCGCAGGCCGCGCTGCGCTGGGCATTCCAGAGCTGCCAGCGCGGATCGACCTCGAGCTCTTCGAAGCTGCGTCCGGTCCATTCGCCGAAATCGATCTCGTCCAGCGCGTCGTCCAGCTCGCACGCGACCCTCGCCTCGTCCGCGATCGGACGGGCCGTCTCCTCGGCCCGCTCCCGGGGGCTCGACTGCACGCCGTCGATCCCCTGCGCCTTGAAATGCCGCGCGAGTTCCTGCGCCTGAAGCCGGCCGCTCTCTGCCAAATGGACCTCGGGCATGCGGCCGGTCAGCACCCGCCCGAGAAGTCCGTGCGCCGCGTGCCGCACCAGGTAGAACGTGGTCGCCACGGACGGCCTCCGTCAGTTCAGCCCATCGATGAAGCGCGCCGTGCGACGGCGCGCCTCCTCGTCCGTGAACTGCTCGGGCGGCGATTTCATGAAATAGCTCGACGGCCCGACCAGGGCGCCGCCGATGCCCCGGTCGAGCGCCAGCTTCGCGCAGCGCACCGCGTCGATGACGATGCCGGCCGAGTTGGGCGAATCCCAGACTTCGAGGCGCAGCTCCATGTTGAGGGGCACGCCGCCGAAGGCGGTGCCTTCCAGCCGGATATAGGCGACCTTCCGATCGGACAGCCAGGGCACGTAATCGCTCGGCCCCACATGGATGTTGTCCGGCGACAGGGGGATGTCGAACTGGCTGGTGACCGCCTGGGTCTTGGAGATCTTCTTGGAGGCCAGACGTTCCCGCTCCAGCATGTTCAGGAAATCGGCGTTGCCGCCGAAATTGAGCTGGTAGGTGCGGTCCAGCCGCACGCCGCGTTCCCGGAACAGATTGGCGAGCACCCGGTGGACGATGGTGGCGCCGACCTGGCTCTTGATGTCGTCCCCGACGATGGGCAGGCCGCGCTCCTCGAACCGGCGCACCCAGGCGGGGTTGGAGGCGATGAAGACCGGGATGCAGTTGACGAAGGCGCAGCCGGCCTCCAGCGCCTGCTCGGCGTACCACTCGGTGGCGCGCTGCGAGCCGACCGGCAGGTACGAGACCAGCACATGCGTGTTCGTGCGTTCCAGCACTTCGGCGACCGCGACCCCGACCGCCAGCGTCAGCGGAGCCAGGCCGATTCCGCCACGTCGCCCTGCAGATAGTGTCCAAGCCCGTCGAGGGTCGGGCCGCGATGGACGGGGACCCCGAGATGCGGGACCGTGGCGAAGCGAAAGGTGTTGTTGGGATGGGCCAGGATCGCCTCCGACAGGTCGCGGCCGACCTTGGCAGCGCTGACGTCGAAGGCTGCCGAGATGCCGACGTCGCGGACGTGATAGCCGCCGACCTCCGGGCGGAGCAGGCCCGGCAATGGCGCGTTGTCGCGGCAGTCCCGGTAATGGGCGAGGCCCTGAACGAACGACGAGGCGCAGTTGCCCACGCCTACGACCCCGACCCGAAGCTCTTGCGATTGCCCGGCGGCGGTTTGCATCGGTGTCTCGCTTCCACGGCTGAACGGCGTGAGCTCCGCCGCCCGGCTTGTCCCCCCAAAGAAGTCGGCGGCGCCGGGCCTGCGGTCATGACCGAAAAAGTAAACTGGACGGCCGTGAAGTTGTTCCACGCGGCCCACGGTTTTCGCTGGGGCGCAGCTTCTTCTTCATCTTCTTCTTCCGCTCGCCTTGCAGCCGGCCCGGCGAGATTTGCGCGGCGGGGCGCGCCGAGTCGCGACTCGGGAGGCCGCACCTCGTCCGACGGGCCGCCGGAGTGTGGAGCGGCGAGGGAAGCACCCGCCGCAGAGGCGCTTCTCGCGAGTCGCAGCGGGTCGGGAGGCCGGAATCATGCGCAAAATGGGGCTGAATCGCGCGTCGGCTCTTGTCTTTCTCCGCGGAGCATGATCCTTTTTCGGTTCGGATGCCCACAGATAAGGAGTGACTTCCAAATGGCAACCAAACCATCCGCCAAGGGTGCCGCGAAGAAGGCGGCGAGCAAGGCGGCCACGCCGACCACGCTCACCCTGAAGCACCTGGCGGCGGAGATCGCGGCGTCGCATGAGATCCCGAAGAAGCAGGCCGACGCGATCCTGAACGACACGATCGCTCTGGTCGTGAAGAACCTGAAGAAGGGCGCGCGGATCCGGCTCTCCGGTCTCGGCATCTTCCAGGTCCGCAAGCGCGCTGCGCGCATGGGCCGCAATCCGGCCACCGGCGAGCAGATCAAGATCAAGGCGAGCAAGAAGATCGCCTTCCGCGCGGCGAAGGAGCTCAAGGAAGCCATCTGAGCCCCGTCCCGAGCCGTCACGGCTCGACGGGGACACTCTCAGGGGGCAGGGGGAGTGTCTGGCGTAAGCGGCCTTCCGGCGGGCGTTCGGCGGCTGTCGGAAGCGGAAGTTCAGGGGATCGGTGTAGAGCCAGGACCAGCACTGACCGCGGGCGGGCGCGTCTCGTCTGCAGGCGGGCGGTCATGCTCGGAGCCGGGGCGTCGCATGGTCAAGCCCAGCCGCTGAACTGCCGAGCCATCGCTCTCCCTGCCCGGAGCTCCTGCGGCGCGGGGCTTTTCGCTTACGGGCCCGCCTGGGATCGAGCCGACCTCCGATCGTTCGCCGCCCTATAGCGTCTTCATATACTCGATCAGCTGGTCCTTCTCCTCGGCGCCGAGATCGGTGCCGTAGAGATGCCCGCCATTGCCGTTGCCGCGCAGCCCGGTGTCGAACGCGAAGACGCGCGGGCAGGCGCTGGAGGCTCCGTCCGACACGAATCCCATGTCCACCGGATCGTAGATGTCGCAGCCCCGGTAGAACTGCCTGGGTCGGCGCTCCGGCCGCTCGAGCAGCGCCCTCAGCGTCGGAACGGAGCCGTTGTGGAGATAGGGGGCGCGCAGCCATATGCCGTCGAGCGGCTGGCTGGCATAGCCCACGTCCTTCACCATGTTCTTGCGGTCGACGCCCATCTCCTTCGCCACCCGGTTCGTGGCGTCGGCGTGCTCCTGCTGCCAGGTGTCGAACCGCTCGCGGTCCGTGCCGATCTCGTCGATCGGAACGACCTTGCCGAAATACGGCCCGTTCTCGCCGTGACAATTGCCGCAGGCGCGCTGGAAGATGTCGCGTCCGGCGGCGGCTTTCGCCTGGTCGATTCCGAACTCCGCCGGGAAGGGCGGCGGCGCCTTCGCCCGGAGGTAGCTGCGGATCTGCAGCATGCGCTCGGTGAAGGCGGCGCCCGGAGGCGCGCCGAGACCGAGAGCGGAGTCCGTGAACACCGCCAGGGGATCCTGCGTCTCGCCCGCCCAGTTGAGCGAATGCCCCTCGCGCAGGCCCATGTTCCAGATCGACGGGAAATCCGCGTTCCCCGTCGTCTTGTCGTCCTCCATCTCGATCATGAAGAACTTCGTCAGGTTCATCGGGTCGTCCCGCCCCGGGCCCCAGTCCGGACGTCCATGGGCGCGCATCCATTCGAACTGGCCGGCCTGGTCGAGAATGGCCTGGCGGGCGATCGGAATGACCAGGAAGCGATAGATCAGCTTGTCGTCGAAGCCGAGATCGAAGCTCTGCTCGATCGCCGGCATCATGACGTCCGCCGAGAAGCGCGGATCGTTCGCGGCGGCCTGCAGGAAGTCGAGGAAGCCCTGCACGTCGGTGGTATGCGCCGGACCGGTGACATAGATGACCGGCTTGGCCGTCGGGCTGGTGCGGTAGCTCGCGGCGTGGCAGACGGCGCAGTTCTGGGTGATGCGGGGGAAGCCCATCGTCTTCTTGGCGAAGCCCACCGGCAGCTCGCGCCCCTCTTCCCAGGGGATGCCGAGCGAGCGATAGCCGCCCGGCCCCGGCAGCAGGTCGCCGAAGACGCGGGGCAGGACGTGGAAGATCGGGTAGGGCACGCCCCGGTCCGCTTCGGCGCCGAGCGAGCCGTACTTGAAGAGCTCCTCGTCCCGGCCGGCGCAGAGCGCGTCGCGGTTCGCCGGCTCGACGTCGCCGCAGACGACCTGCGGCTCCACCCGGAAGAACTTGTGGCCGGCATAGGCGAGGGCGAGGAGGATCAGCGCCGCCCCGCCGATCGTGCCCACGTACCAGCCATATCGTCGCAGCCATGCCTTGATGCGGCGCCAGGCCGACCGTTCGGCAGGTCCTTTCCCCAGGCGGACGGCGGTACGCTCTGCCATGCCTCTTACCCCGTCAGAAAGTCTTCAGGTATTCGAGCAGCGCGCGCTTGTCGCCCTCCGGCAGATCGGTGCCGTAGAGATGCCCGCCATTGCCGTTCCCGGCGCAGACCGCGCCGGTGCAGATGCCGTTATTGGCGGGCGGATTGGCGCAGACGGGCGGCGTGACGCTGCGCGTCTCGTAGCAGAACAGGCCGGCATGCAGCCCGGCGGGGATCTTCTCCGGCCGCGACTCGTAGCCCATATTGACCGGATCGTAGACGTCGTAGCCGCGGTAGAAGACCGTCGGGCGGGCCTCGGGACGCTGCAGCAGGTCCCACAAGGTCGGCACCGATCCGTTGTGGAGATAGGGCGCGCGCAGCCACAGCCCGTCGAGCGGCATGTTGGCATAGCCTTCGGTCTTGCGGAAATTCTGGAACCGCTCGTCGCCGAACTCGGCGTAGAGCACGTTCTGGCTGACCGCGAGGTCGAAGTTGTAGTTGTCGAACCGCGACCTGTCGGTGCCGATCTCCTCGATGGGGGTCACCTTGCCGACGAACATGCCGGTGAAGTCGCGGCCGTTCCGCCCGTGACAGGCGGCGCATTCCGCCTCGTAGATCTGCTGGCCGCGGGCGAGCCGCGATTGGTCGATCGCGTCGGGGAACAGGTCGGCGAAGCGCGGCGGCTCCACGTCGAGCAGCCAGTCCTCGACGCGGCGCAGCGACGCGCGGTCGAGGATCGGCGGCAGCGCGCCGGTGCCGAAGGCGGCGCTGCGATTGCGCTCCTCGAGCTTGGTGTTGTTGCCGTCCCAATGCAGCTGCATGCCGTCCCGCTGGCGCTGCAGCCAGATGGACGGGAAGTCGACGACGCCGATGCGCTCGTGCTCGGGGATCTGCTCGAGCGGCCAGTTGAGCAGCGCCTTGGCGGGGGAGAAGGTGTCGAAGCGCCCCGGCCCGAAGGCCGGCTCGCTATGGGCGAAGCGGAAGCGCCAGGCGATGGTGAGAATCCGCTCCCGCACCTGGTAGACGCCGAGGAGTCGCAAGGCGAGGCGATTGATGAGGTCGAGCTCCAGCCCCATCTGGTCGATCTGCGCCAGGAAATCCTCGGGGGTGAAGCGCTCGTCGAGCGCGCTCGCGATGATGAAGTTCTGGAACGCCTGGAGGTCGATCCGGTTGGCCGGCATGCCGACATAGATGACCGGCTCCGCATCCGGCGCGGTGCGCACCGTGCCGGCGTGGCAGATGGCGCAGTTCAGGAAGGTGCGCTCGATCCCCATGTAGTTGCGCATCGACGTGCCGACGGGACGCGGCCGGTCGAAATCGCCCGGAAGCGCGGCGGGGTCCTCGTAGATGAAACCGAACGCCGCCCAGCCCTGGTCCTGCTTGCCCTCCGGCAGGTATTTCCTGAACAGCACCGGCATGGCTTGCCAGAGCACATAGGGAATGCCGAAGTTCTTGTCCCCGCCGGTCGAGCCGTACTTGAACTGCAGCACCGGGTCGTCGAAGCTCTCCGCCCGGTCGATGCTCAGCCGGTAGCCCAGATAGACGCCGCCGAGCAGCGTCAGGGTCACGAGGGCCAGCGCGATCCAGCCGGCCCAGCGGAAGACGGTGCGATGGAAGGTGAAGCTGGCCGCCATCATTCCTCCGTCCCGGGCGCGGGCAACACCGCATCGAGCGCCGCCAGGACGGCGCGCCGGCGCAGCGGTCCCGGCCCGAGCGCATCGGATCCGTCCGCGGCCAGGCGTTCCAGCGCGCGGTCGAGCCCGTCGAGGTCGTCGGTCGTCGTGATCTCCGCCACGCCCTGGCGGCCGTAGCGCCGCAGGCTGAAGGCGGTGACCCGCTCGCCGGAGACGAGCCGTGGCTGCAGCTCCGCCCCGGCTTCGCGCGGCTCCAGCCGGAAGGTTTCCGGGCGCCTCTCGGCGGCGAGGCTGCCGCCGGCAATGAGGAGCCGCCGCGTCTCCTGCCCCTGACCTATGGAAATCGTATCGACGCGTCCGCCTTCGACGACCGGCCCGCGGGCGACGACGAAGCCGGTGAGGCGCAGCCCGTCCGCCGCCTCGCCGCAGTCGAAGCGGGTCTCGCTGCGCGCATCGGAAAGCTGCACCTCCTCGAGCCGGCAGGTGGCGTTGTGGTCGACGGTGTCGACGACGGCCGCGGCGGCCAGCCGCCGGTCGAGCCAGGCGATGTCGCTCGCGGTGAACACGCCCGCGACCGCCCGGGCCACGCCGGCGAAAGTCCCGGCCGGCTCCGCGCCGGGGCTCCACTGCAGCACGATCGGCCGCGGGGTCTCCGGATTCATGACTCCATGGGTGTCGAGGATCTTGTCCGGACTTCCGGCGGCGGCGAGCTCGAGGAGAGGGTTGCGGTTCGGCAGGTCCGGCGACGGCGTGCCGAGCCCGTCGGGCCAGAGGGCGGTCAGGCGGTCGTGCACGGCCTCGACCGCGGCCGTCGGATCGGGCCGCCACGCGGCGCGGGCGCCCGACAGACGGTAGCGCAGGGCGCCGCCGAGCAGCGCGGCGCGGCAGTTTGCGCCTGCCGGGCCTTCGCCGCAGCCTTCGTCCCACAGCCGGTTGACGACCGCGATCCGGTTCGCCCGATCGGTCGCCAGGTCGAAGTCGTCGAGCCGGTCCACGCCCTGCCGGACGGCCGCGCCGTGAAAGGCGCTCCCGAGCGTCGAGAGCTCCGCGGCGATCCGTGGATTGGCGTTCGATTCCTCCCACAGCGGCCGCGAGAAGATCGGGGCGTGTCCCTGGTGGCAGGGGACGCAGATGTCGCGCGACGCATAGCGCACATCCGTCGAAGGTCGCGCGCCGTAGTCGACGATCTCCTGGAACTCGAAGCGGCCCGCCGTCTCGTTGTAGCTGATGATCTCGATGGCGCCCGCGGCCGGCTGGAAGCCGAGGAAGAGCCGGTCCTTCAGGGACGGCTCGTGCCGCGCCGAGGGCTCCCCGTCGATCGCCACCACCACCCGCGGCGAGCCGAAATAGTCGGGATGGGCCGCGTAGCGCTGCAGCGAGCGCCCGATCGGGATCAGGGCCGTGACGACGGTCGCCGGCGCGATCCGGGTGTTGAGGGCGTCGAGCAGCCGCTCGAAGGGGTAGGGGACGTCGTGCCCGTCCTCGGTGGCGAACAGCTCGTCGAACAGGGAGATTCCGGCAGGCGGGATGGAGGGGCCGGGATCGTCCGGTCCGAGGACGGCGACCGGCTCGCCCGCCGATCCGGTGCGTCCGCCCAGTGCAAGGCCCGTCGCCATGAGGACCGTGCCCGCGAGGCGGTGCCACCGGGTCATGGCGGGCTCATTCGAGCCCGGCCCGGCGGACCTGCTCGCCGGTCCAGCAGTCTTCGGCGATCTCGCGTCCGCCGGCGAACGCTTCGCCCTCCGCGTCCGCCACATCCGGGTTGTACAGCGTGAAGTTCAGCAGGAAGGCGCCGTGCGCGTAGGCCCGGCCCAGATAGAAGCCGGGCCGGACCATGCGGATCTCGTCGCGGATCCTGAGGCCGCCGCGGCCGGCAAGGCTGTCCGGGCTCGGCTGGTAGCCCGGCAGCTCGTCGGTATAGGCGTAGTCGATGATGACGGATTCGCGCCGCGCGTCGAGCAGGCTCTGCCCGCAATAGAGCTTCGCCGGGAACAGCAGCCAGACGTCGGTGGTCGGCCTGACGTATCGCAGCCATCCTTCGCGCGGCACCTCGGCCGTTGCCAAGGCATCGGGATCGTCGATCAGCGGGCGCAGCGGCGCGAAATCGTCGACGAAATTCCGCAGCAGGCCTTCCTCGCGATAGAAGATCTTGCCCTTCCACAGGGCGCGGCCGAGCTTCTCCACGAGCTCGATCTTCTCGCCGGCGATCCGGCCCTCGATGCCGCCCAGGATCTCCTGCAGCCGCGGCACCAAGCTCGTGTCGCCGCGCGCGAAGAAGAGATCGCCGCGATAGGCGCCGTCGGGAACGGGCCCGGCGGTCAGGCGGCCATAGACCTGGTCCACCTCCTCCTGGCTCAGCGCGAGGAAGCTCTCGGGCGTGAGCTTCATCAGGTCGGCGCGGCTCAGCGGAAAGTCCTGCTCGACCCTGGCGAAGTCGACGCGGAAGACCTTGGTCGGATTGTCGGGATCCTGGATCGACGGGTCGGTCATCGGCGCGAAGGGGATCTCCGGCCGTTCTGCGACGGTCTCCTCCTGCGAGCCCCAGAGCAGGATCGCGCCCGCCGCCAGGGCGATCGCCACGAGAGCCGCCAACCCGATCAGCACGCGCTTCAGCATGTCCGATCCTCAGAGCGTCGCGACGAAGGCGATGAGAGCCTGCTTCTCCCGATCCGTCAGATCCTCGCCGAAGCGATGGCCGGCGTTCTCCACCCGCTGCAGCGCATTGGAGTAGAAGCGCTGCACGAACGCGCCGCGCTCCCCCACCAGGTCCAGGATCAGCTTGCCCTCGGCCCCCAGGATCAGCCGGCGCAGCTCGTGCAGCCCGTCCGCGAGCTCCCGGCGCTGCTCGTCCGAGAGCAGGGACGCATATTTCTCGTCGAACCGCTCGGGATCGCGCTCCACGATCACCAGGTCCTGGATCAGGTCCTTGTAGCGCAGGCTGTTGAGCGCGATCGCGGGATAGCCCTCGGGTATGCGCAGGAAGAAGCCGGTCTCCAGATCGCCGATCTTCAGCTCCGGCGCGACGTCGATGATGATGTCGCGGTCGAGCAGCGGGATCTTCGGAATGCGGCGCTCAGGGTAGAGCAGCGCCTCCATCGACGCCTTGTACAGGGCGTAGCGGCCTTCGACGCTCGGATCGAAGGGCCAGCAGGGCGGGGCGTCGGCGAGCGGCTTGCCCTCGGCATCCACGTAGGGCGACCGATAGAAGTCCAGCGCCGGATCGCCGGGCTTGCCGCAGATCTCGGGCCCGATGGCGTTGTTGTGCATGAACGGCGCATGGGCCCAGGCCGACAGCAGCGAGATGTTGCGGTAGTAGCCGCGGCCGCCGCCCTTCATCACTTCGGGGAGATTGGGATCGACCGGCCGCTCGTGCAGCGTCAGCGACGCGTACTGGTCCCAGACCCGGCTCCGCAGGTGGTTCGCGTGGAGGGAACGCGCCGTGTAGGTCCCGATCTCGCTGGCGAGGGACGGCTCGTCGTTGCCGAGCCAGTCGATCCGCAGCGTCGGATCGTCCGGGTCGGTCGCGCGGAAGTCCACGTTCTCGTAAGGCCCCGGCTGGCTGGAGTGGCAGCGGGCGCAGCGCGCGGTGTAGACGGTCCGGCCGAGCTCGACCGCCCCCTCGAAGAACTCCTCGTCCAGCGCGATCTCCAGGTCGCGCGGGCTGGCGAGCTTGCGGGCGGCCCAGAGGTCGGTGGGGCGCGCGGTCATGAAGAAGGCCTTCACGTCGTCGAGCCGGTCCTCGATGGCGCGGAAGCTGGCGCAATCGCGGCGGCACTGCCCAATGTCGAACGGGGTCTGTCCGTAGTTGCGCTGGGCTGAGTCGGCGGCCCGCAGGTCGGGGATGTGATTGAGCCAGCACTGCTCGGCGCAGCTGCCGATGTTGAAGTACACGCGCTGGATCGCCTCGTTGATGCCGACGGAATCCTCGCCGCCCTTCAGGATGTTCGGCACCATCTCGGTCTTTTCGCTGCGCTCCCAGCATTTGCCCGGCTTTCCCGGCTCGCACCAGCAGGCCGCGGGATCGGCATCCGCCGGACAGGCACCCGCCATGCGCCATTTCAGGATGCGGTGCTCGAAGAGCGGGCGTTTCGCGAGATTGATGAGCGCGTTCATGGTGCCGGGATTGGACACCAGGTCCATCGGCAGCGCGGAGGTGTCGACGATTCCCGGCCGCGCGCGGGCGACGAGCTGCCACTCCAGCCGGTGCTCCGACATGCCGGACCCCAGCATGTTGGACACGCGGCTGTACTGGTTGCCGACCAGCCCGTCGATGTTCTCCCAGGCCGGACGGCTCGGATCGGCCGGCGGGTTGAGCGGGTTGTAGCTGATATGGCAGGCGCCGCAGGCCATGCCGATCCGGAACGGCGGCTCGATCGACCCGTCGAACAGGCGGTTCATGCGCGAATCCGGATCGGCCGCATCGTCGGACAGGTATTTCCGGTACCCGTCCCAGGAGCCGAGGCTGCCGTTCAGCGCCGTCCACGTCTCCGGATCGAAGCGCGGGTTGGGAAATTTCCGGAGGCCGAGCGCGCCGGTCGACGTGCCGAAGCGCAGGTCGCACGGGTCCTGCCGCTGGTCCGTCGGGCCGTGCGGCGTCGACATGTTGAACGGCGCGTCCTGGAAGTCGCAGGCGGGGTCGCGATAGCCGTCGCGGCCGACGAAGGCCAGAAGCTCGTCGTCGCCGGGGCACCAGGGGAAGCCGTAGGTCTCGTCCAGCGACCTGGCCGGGCAGTCGCCTTCGCCCGGCACGCAGCAATCCGGATCGGGTATGGCGCCCCAGGCCTGGAACAGATCCTGGCGGAACGGCGCGCCCAGGATCTTGTACCAGTCGATGGCGGCGCCCAGGCGCTGCGGGTAGGAATAGGTGAAGAAGCGGTCGTTGAACGCGGTGGCGAAGAACCAGATCTCCCGCCCGGCGCGCTCGGACGCGGTATAGGGGAGATCGCCCGCCGCATACCCTTCGCTGAGCGCGCTCTGCGCCCAGGCGGGCCGAGCGAGGCCGGAAATCGCAAGGATGCACAGCATCCCCGCCAGCTTCGCTCTTCTGCGCATGGTCCCACGCCCCCCACGCAGTGCCGGTCATGGGCCGCGGCGGACGGCATCCCGCGCGCGGCCTGAAGAAAAAACCATATCACCGGGGCCGGGCGGCCGCATCGGAGCCCGATCACCGCTCCCGCCCATGCCACAAAAATGTCACGAATCCTGCCGGCTCGGCCGAGATACGCGGCCGGCCGACGGCGCCCTCGGACAGGAATGTTTTCAGACGGCGGCACCGGAAGCGGAAGCGTCTGCCGCCGTTCCGACCCGATGACGGGGCCGCGCCGCGAGAACCGGCAGGAGCCGGCCCGGCGCCCCGGAGCCCTGCCGCGGGAGTCCGGTCTCCCGGCCGGGCCCGGGGCGGCCAAAGAGGTTGCAAGCCCCGGGCTGGATGACTAGATTTCGGCTCCGCCGCGGGGCCGCAAGGCCCCGGCGTTCCCGGTCGGGCAGGCTTCCGGCCTGCGGGAAGGACCCTCTGCTGGGGGATCGTCTAGCGGTAGGACTACGGACTCTGACTCCGTCAACCCTGGTTCGAATCCAGGTCCCCCAGCCATTTCCCTTCTTGAGCTGTAAAAATGCCCTCAGTGCCGTGCGGCGTTCCGCGCCGGTTGCGTGTCGGTCCCGCACGCCTGTTCCCGAACTGGTCTATCATTAAGTCCGGCAGCAGCATCGCTGTTCGACAACTGGGAGGGACGCCATGTCTCGACGGGTTCGATGGACCTCGATCGTCGTCGGCGGAGGGATGGCATTTCTGGTAGCGAGTTGCGGCGGCATGTCCCAGCAGGAGCGCCAGCAGGCCTCGGACGCCCCGAGGCTGAGCGGCAGCGAAATCTCCCGGACCATCGCCGGCAACACGATGAGCGGGACGATGAGCAACAACGACCGCTGGACCGAGTACTACGATGCCGACGGCACGATCCGCGGTCTCTACAACGGCCAGGAGCGCTACACCGGGGCGTGGCGCGTGGAAGGCGACCGCATGTGCTGGGATTACGAGGACGACAGCTTCGACGGCTGCAATGCCGTCGGCGTCAGCGGAAACAAGGTCTATTTCTTCGACGAGGACGGTTCGGTCTCAGGCACGCCGGCGACCCTGTCGCCGGGCAATCCGTCCGATCTCTGACCCGATGTGCGCCGGCGGCAGGCAGCCCCCGGCGCACCCTTTCCGAACCGCATCCGTCGCCATCGGCCCCGCTGCGCAGATACAGCCATGACGATGTGCAGTTGCATCATTGCTGAAGTCATGCATCAATTCCTGGCGGGCAATCCGCCGTTCGTCGTCGCGGACGCGCGGAAAGCTTGCGGACCCAGGGCGATTCCACCGCTCCTCGGACAGCTGCATCGGTTGGCACGGTTCGTGCGGTATCGTCCAACGAAGAACAGGACCGGGGGTCCAACGAGGCTCCCGGCAAACAGAGGCGGCTTCGGGGAGCGTTCGTGGGAGTGGACCGCGAGGAATCGCGCGGCGCCAGACAGGCCCCGCGTGGAGAGCTGGACGAGCTGGTCGGACGCCTGAAGGCCGACGGCCGCGCCATCGTCCATGTAGGCATCTTCGATACGTTCGGCACGTTCCGCGAGCGCCGCCTGGCGCTCGACGATCTCGCCCGCGTCTACGGGCCGGGCGGGACCTTCGTGAACGTGCTGCCGCTCTGGGACGCGGGGGAAAGCGTCTTCGACGCCGGGCCCTTCGTCGGCGAGGCGGTCGCCCTCGACCCGGACTCGGCCCGGCCCTATCCCTTCGAGGACGATGCGGCGGTGCTGATCGCCGACTACACCGGCCCCTCCGCCGCGTTCTCCCCGCGCCAGCTGCTGAAGGCGCAGATCGAGAAGGCGCGGACGCTGGGCTTCGGCGTGCGCGCGGCGCTGGAGTTCGAGTTCTTCGTTCTGGAGGAGGACGCCGCCTCGCTGCGCGAGAGCGGCTTCATGCGCCTGGCGGCCTTCGCCCGCGACAACCGATGCTGGGCGGGCGAAAGCGCGGCGGGCCATGCCGGCTTCGTGCGCGAGCTGCGCGAGGCGCTCGACCTCGGCGGCGTCAAGCTGCTGAGCCTGGGCCTCGAGCTCGGCCCCGGCTGCTTCGAGGCGACGCTGCGGGCGCAGGATCCCTTGCGCGCCGCCGACGACGCGGCGGTCTTCAAGATGTTCACCAAGGCGTTCTGCCGCCGGCGCGGCCTGACCGCCGCCTTCATGGCGCAGCTCGCCGCCGATCTCGCCGGGCTGTCCGGCCATGTCCACCTCTCGCTCCACGATCTCGCGAGCGGCCGGCCGGTCTTCCCGGAGGCCGGCGCGCCGGACGGGATGAGCGCCAGCTTCCGGCATTTCGTCGCCGGAATCGTCCGGCTCGCGCCCGAAGCGCTGGCGCTGACCCACCACAACGTCAACTCCTACCGGCGGCATGCTCCCGGCAACTGGGCGCCGAAGACCGCGTCCTGGGCGGTGCAGAACTACTCAGTGGGCGTGCGCGTCGTGCCGGTGCCGGACGACGCGGCGCGGCTCGAGTACCGCCTGCCGGGCGCGGACGTGAATCCCTATCTGGGGCTCGCCTTCACGATCGGGGCCGGGCTCTGGGGACTCGAGACCCGCGCCGAGCTGCCGCAGGCCTTCCTGGGCGGCGGGCCCAACGAGATGCCGCCATCGGGATCCGGGGGCGAGGTGCCGCTGCCGCACGACCTGTTCGAAGCGGCGGAGCGGCTCGGCCGCTCGAAAGCAGCCCGCGAGATCTTCGGCGATACATTCGTCGATCACTACGCGCGGGTCTGCCGCGTCGAAGAGGCCGCGCTGCGCCGGGCGACCGGCGCACCGGAGCGCGCCCGCTATCTGGAGGTGGTCTGATGCTGGACAGCCGTGAAGACGCGAGCGCCGGCACCGGCGCGGCGCACCGTTCCGTCTCGAGCGACCTCGCGCAGTATCTCGCCGACCCGCAGCGCGACGAGCTGATCGCCCAGGTCCGCGCCAAGATCGACAGGCTCGGCGTCGCCTTCATCTACTACCAGTACGTCTCGATCACCGGTCGCATCATGGGCAAGGCGATCCCCGCCGCCCATTGGGAAAGCATCGCGCGCCGGGGCATGCAGACCTGGATCGGCGGGGTGACGAACGTCTTCCCCGACCGCAACGGCAACCTGATCGGATTTCCGCCGAACGCCTCCGAGCTGCTGGCGCTCCCCGACCCGGAGACGTTCTGCCAGCTGCCCTGGAACAAGCGCGTGGCGCGGGTCTTCTGCACGCTGTTCTACAGCCGCGAGGATCCGGAGCACGCGGAAGAGTTTCTCGATACCGACTGCCGCGGCAATCTGCGCCGCATCCACGCGCAGTTCCAGGCCGAGCACGGGATGCAGTTGAGGGTCGGCTGCGAGCCGGAGATGCTGTGGCTGAAGCCGGGCAACGGGAACGCGCCCTATCAGGGCACGACGAAGCCCTACGCCTATCACATCGAGCAGTTCGAGCAGCTCGCCGAGGTGTGGCTCCGCGTCTACGACTACGCCACGGCGATGGGCCTCGACGTGATCCAGAGCGACCACGAGGACGCGCCCGGCCAGGTCGAGATCAACTTCATGTACGACGACGCGCTGCGCACGTCGGACCGGCTCACCACCTATCGCCAGATCTGCGCCCAGGTGGCGCGCGAGTTCGGCCTCATCGCGGTCTTCATGTCGAAGCCCTATATGGGCCGGCCCGCCAATGGCTGCCATCACAACGTGTCGCTCTGGACCGGCGGCGGAGCCGAGATCTATCGCCCCGCCGCCGGCGAGCTGCCCGGCATGGACGAGGTGTTCTCCTACAGCCGCGGCGGCAGGAACGAGTTCCGGAACGAGGCCGAGATCTGGCTGCCGGCCGATATCGGCCGCTGGTGCCTGGGCGGCATGCTGCGCCACATGAACGCGCTGACCGCGATCGGGTCATCGACGGTGAATTCCTATCGGCGGCTCAACGACACCGGGCTGTGGGCGCCGGTCGGCGTCAGCTGGGGCCTGCAGAACCGCTCCTGCGCCATCCGCATGTCGAGCCCCGACCGCTTCGAGTTCCGGGCCGTGGACTCGATGGTCAACCCCTATCTGATGCAGGCCGCGCTGCTGCGCGCCTTCGACGACGGCCTGCGCAACCGGTTCGATCCGGGCCCGCCGGAGGAGCGCAACTTCGCGGAGGTGGCGGCCTCCGGCGAGACGGTGGAGCGCATTCCGACGACGCTGCGCGATGCGCTCGACGCGCTCGCCGCCGACGAGGTCGTCCGCTCCGCGCTGCCCGGCCGCATGTACGAGGTGTACGACTGGTACAAGCGCGACGAGTGGAACAAGTTCATCTGGCAGGTGTCCGACTGGGACGTGAAGACCTATCTCGACTGCCTGCCGTGAGTCCAACCAGGTCCGAGGACGGGAAGATGTTCGACGTCACCGAGGAGCAGATCGCGAAGTTTCGTGAGGACGGATTCCTGCTGGTCGACCGGATCATCGACGACGCGACGGTCGAGGTCCTGCGCGGCGAGTACGAGCGGCTGTTTCGCGGCGAGTTCGAGACCGGCATCACCCCGGACGAGGTGAACTGGCAGGAAGGCAAGAGCGACCCGACGCTCACCCGGCAGATCTGCAACGGCTGGAAGGCGAGCCGGGCCGTTGCAGGCGTGGTGCTGCGCGAGGAGTTCGGCCGGGCGATCGCGAAGATGGGCGGCTGGCCCGGGACGCGGATCATGGTCGACAACGTGCTGTGGAAGCCGCCGTCGACCCGGCCGCTCGGCTTTCACCAGGACAGCGCCTATCTCGCCTGGTACACGCCGTCCGACCTGCTCAGCCTGTGGATCGCCCTCGACGACACCTCCGCCGAGGGCGGCACGCTGGAGTTCGTGCGCGGCTCCCACAAATGGCAGCACTCCCAGCCGGAAGGCGAATTCCACGGGCCGGAGGAGTACCAGAAATTCATGCGCATCGCCGCCGCGCGCGAGGGCGTGGAGCCGGAGCTCGTGCCGGTGGTGGTGCCCAAGGGCGGCGGCTCCTTCCATCACGGCTGGACCTGGCACGGCTCGGGCTACAACCGCTCGGAGCGGCCGCGCCGTTCGCTGGTGCTGCACGCCATGCGTTCGGATACGCGTTACGTGCCGGAGCATCTGGGGCAGGGGGTCGGACGCATCTACAGCCGTTACAAGCATCTCGCCGACAACGAGATCGACGAGAACTACTTCCCGGTGCTGTGGCGCGAAGACGGCTACCGCACGCCGGGCCTCGACGGATATCTCGGCCGCGCCGCCTGACGGCGCGAAGCGGGGAGGAGGAGCGAAGCGAGCGCCGCCATGACCAGCCCGGCAGCACGCCCCCCGACGACCGTCGCGGCCCGAGGCGCCGACCTCTGGGACGCGGCCCCGGTGCTGCTCGATGCCATGGCCGCGGACGGGACGATCGTCGCCTGCAACGGGACCCAGGCGGCGGCGCTCGGCTACGCCGCGGCGGAGGTCGTGGGGCGCCCTGCCGAACGCTTCTATCTCCGCGGCTCCGCCGTGCGCCTGCGCGAGCTCGTCGAGCTGCTCGACCCCGGCGCGGTCCAGCGTCACGTGCAGTTCGAGCTGCGCCGGCGCGACGGTCAGCCGCTCCGGGTGACCGCCAGCGTGGACGCGGTGGAGGAGCACGGCGTCCGCGTCCTGCGCATCGCCAAGATGCCGGTCGATCCGGCGCTGGAGGAGGCGCGGCAGATCGCGCGGGAGAACGAGACGCTGCGCAGCATCGTCTCGGCCTCGCGCGACGCGCTCTGGTGCATCGAGTTCGCGGAGCCGGGCGATCTCACCGCGCCGCCGGCGGACGCGACACGGCAGGTGTTCGAGAACGTGTCGTACTGGCGCCTCTGCAACAAGGCCATGGCCCGGCTCTACAAGCTGCCGGAAAACCTCGACTTCAACGAACAGCATGTCCGCGTCGCCTTTCCCCGGAATCCGGAGAACGAGGCCTTCGTGCGGCAGCTGATCGAGCACGACTTCAACATCGACGGCGCGCCGTCGCTCGACCGCCGCTATGACGGGCTCGACGTCTATGTCGAGAACGACGTGCGCGCCCATATCGAGAACGGCATGCTCCATCGCATGTGGGGCGCGGCCCGCGACCTCAGCGAGCAGAAGCGCAAGGAGCTCGATCTCGCCAGCCGCCTCCACGCGACGATCGAGGTGCTGAGCGCCGTTCCCGACCCCATCCTCGTGATCGGCCGGGACGGGGTGCTCGAGGCCGCCAATCCGGCGGTGGAGTGGCGCTTCGGCTGGCCGATCGACGACGTGCTCGGGCGTCCGGTCACGACGCTGGTGCGCTTTCCCGCGGGCTTCCGGCTGGGTGGGGAGGAGCCCGGATCGGCGAACCAGCTTCTCGACGTGACGGTACGCGCCGCCGACGGGCGCGAGCATAGCTGCCGCGCCCATCTGGCGGCGCTGAGCGGCAGGATGCCCGGGCGGCGCAGCGTGCTGACGCTGCGGCCCGGACCGGAGGCCCGGCCGCAGCGGCAGCGCCGGCGTCCGGCCGCGGCGACTCCGGCCGGTCGATAGAGAGGGCGATCGATGCGCTTCTCGCAGATCGAGATGGGGGCGGGCGAGGACGGTCTGGTCGAGGCCGTGCGCCGCGCGCTGGACGCGCCGGAGATCCGGCTCCTGCTCGATCGCCTGCCCGACGGCGTCACCGCCGTGGATCGCGACGGCACGGTGGTGGCCATGAACAGCGCCGCCGCCGCGATGAACGGCCTGCATGCGGCGGAGCTGATCGGCCGCGACCTCTCGACCCTGCTCGAGCGCAGCACGATCGACTGGACCGAGATCGCCGACTGCTACTACGCCCGCCGCAAGGGCGACTTCCTGAGCCAGAGCGAGAACGGCCGCAGCGCGCTGTCCTCGGTCCGCCAGTTCCGCGACGGCGTCGGCAATGTGGAGCTCACTCTGGTGATCCAGCGCGACCTGCAGGTGCTGGACCATCTGCGGAGGAGCGCCATCGGCACGGAACGGCGCGACGTCTTCAAGTTTCTCGCCGATCGCGAGATCGGTCCCGATTTCGTCGCGCAGCGGCGCATATCGCCCGCCGTCGACCGGGTGATCGGGCAGGGCGAGCGCGCGCTGCGGCAGGGGGCCCGCATCCTCCTGATCGGCGAGTCGGGATCCGGCAAGACGGAGATCGCCAAGTACCTTCACCGGCTGACCGACTCGCCGGAGACGCCGTTCGTCCATGTGAATTGCGGGGCGATCCCCGAGAGCCTCTTCGAGTCCGAGATGTTCGGCTACGAGAAGGGCGCCTTCACCGGCGCCCTGCAGACCGGAAAGAAGGGCCTGATCGAGGCGGCGGAGAACGGCACGCTGTTCCTCGACGAGGTCGGCGAGATTCCGCTGCCCAGCCAGGCGAAGCTTTTGAAGTTCCTCGAGGACGGCATCGTCCAGCGCATCGGGGCCCGGAGCGGGCGCCGGGTGAGGACCCGAATCGTCTCGGCCACCAACCGCGACCTGTGGCAGATGTGCCGGGCCGGCCGCTTCCGCCGCGACCTGTTCTACCGGCTCGCGGTGATCCCGCTCGAGGTGGCGCCGCTGCGCGAGCAGCCGGCCCTGATCGAGCATCTGATCGACCATTTCCTGGGCGCGGTGAACCAGACGCGGGAGAGGCGACTGCGCCTGACGCCGGACTGCCGGGCCGCGCTCACGGCCTACGCCTTTCCCGGCAACATCCGCGAGCTGCACAACGTCATGCAGCAGCTCTCCGTGGCCGCCGGGGAGGATGCGACGGCGGCGCTGCTGCCGCGCCACATGGCGGCGGGCGGCGATCCTGCTCCCGCAGACACGCCCGAGCCGCCGCGCGCCCCGGCGGCCGTTTCGCAGATCCCCGTCACCGGGACCGCAGGCCCCCTGCGGGACCGTGTCCGCGCTTTCGAGCGCGAGCTCATTCTGGACGCCATCGCGCGGCTCGGATCCAAGCGCAAGGCGGCGCGAGCCCTCGGCGTCGACATAGGCACGATCGTGCGGAAGACCCAGAAGACCAAACCAGAAGACCAACAAGGAGGCATCACATGACCACGACGTACCGCAAGGCGCTCGGCGCCTTGACCGCCATAGCCCTGGTCCTGCCGGCGGGCGCCGCGCTCGCCGACGGAGAGGTGAACCTGCTGACCTGGGAAGGCTATGCCGATGAGAGCTTCGTGAAGCAGTTCGAGCAGGAGTCCGGCTGCAAGGTCTCGGCCACCTATGTCGGCTCGAACGACGACTTCGCGCCCAAGCTCGCCGCCGGCGGCGGCGTCTACGACCTGATCATTCCGTCGATCGACACGACGAAGATGATGATCCTGGCCGGGTTCGTCGAGCCGATCGAGCTGGATCGCGTGCCGCGCTGGAACGAGCTCTACGAGAAGTTCCGCACTGCCGAGGGGATCCAGCAGGACGGCGAGATCTACGGCGTGCCCTATTCCTGGGGCGCGATCCCCTTCATGTACCGGACCGACAAGTTCGAGACGCCGCCCACCTCGCTGAAGGCGCTGTGGGACCCGGCTCTCGCCGGCCGCATCTCGCTGTGGGACGACAAGAGCGCGCTCTACGTCGCCGCCCGGCTCGACGGCAACATGGACATCTACAACCTGACCGACGAGCAGCTCGAGCAGGCCAAGAGCCGCCTGATCGAGCAGAAGCCGCTGGTGCGCAAGTACTGGGCGACGGCGGGCGAGCTCGTCGATCTCTACGCCGCCGGCGAGGTCTGGATCTCCAACACCTGGGGCGGCTATCAGTCCTCCCTGCTGGCCGAGCAGGGCATCGAGGTCACCGAGTTCATCCCGAAGGAAGGTGCCGAGGGCTGGATGGATTCCTGGATGGTGGTGAAGGACACGCCGAACAAGGACTGCGCCTACGCCTATATCAACATGGCGATCTCCGAGCTCGGCCAGTGCGGCGTGGCGAACGTGAATGGCTACTCCGCGACCAATCCGGTCGCGGCGAAGGCCTGCATGACGCCCGAGCAGTTCAAGCAGCTGCACCAGGACGATCCCGACTATCTCGACAGCCTGCTGCTCTGGGAGAATCTGGAGGACCGGCTGGAGACCTACACCAACACCTGGAACGCGGTGAAGGCGGCCAACTGAGCGCCGGGTGATCCGACTGCGTCCGGACGGGGGCGAGCCCTCGTCCGGACGGCGATTCGACTTTGGCGGGATTCCGGCATGGCCGACATCATCAACCTGCAAAGCGTCACCAAGAGCTTCGGCGGCTTCGTCGCGGTCGACGACCTGACCCTGGCGGTGGGGGAGGGGGAGTTCGTCACCTTCCTCGGCCCGTCCGGCTGCGGCAAGACCACCACGCTGCGCATGATCGCCGGGTTCGAAATGCCGAGCCGGGGGCGCATCTATCTGGCCGGGGAGGACGTGACCGACCTGCCGCCCTACCGGCGCCAGGTGAACACCGTGTTCCAGGACTACGCGCTCTTTCCGCACATGTCGATCCGCGACAACGTGGGATACGGCCTCAGGGTCGCCGGCTATTCGAAGGCCGACCGCGGGCCGATGGTGGAGGACGCGCTGCGCACGGTGGGCCTGCTCGACAAGGCGGAGGCACGGCCGGGCAACCTCTCGGGCGGGCAGAAGCAGCGCGTGGCGCTGGCGCGGGCGCTGGTGCGCCGGCCGAAGGTGCTGCTGCTCGACGAGCCGCTCTCGGCGCTCGACGCCAAGCTGCGCGAGGCGATGCAGGTCGAGCTCAAGCATCTGCACCAGAAGCTCGGCATCACCTTCGTCTTCGTCACCCACGACCAGACCGAAGCCCTGATCATGTCCGACCGCGTCATCGTCATGGATCGCGGCCGGATCGTGCAGGCCGGCAGCCCGGCCGAGCTCTACGATCATCCGGCGAGCCCTTACGTCGCCAACTTCATCGGCACGTCGAACATGCTGCACGGCCGGATCATCCGGGTCGACGCCAAGGACCTCGTCTTCAGCTTCCCCGGCGGCGAGGTGCGGGCGCGGCCGAACGGCCGTGCCTTCGCGCCGGGCGAACCGGTGGTGGCCGCGGTACGGCCGGAGAAGATCCGGCTCTGCGGCCCGGACAGCCCGGCGCCCGCCGGACACACCGTCCTCTCCGGATGCGTGCTCGAGGCGCTCTTCCACGGGAACAGCTTCCGCCTCGAGGTCGACGTGCAGGAGCGCGCGCCCTTCGTGGTGGAGATTCAGCTGCAGACCGGCGCGCGCGAGGCGGTGATACCCGTTCCGGGCACGAGGGTGGAGCTCGCGCTCAATCCCGAGACCATCTCGGTCTTTCCGGCCGACGAGGAGCCGCAGCCGGCATGAGGGCGCAGACGCGACGGCGGGTTCAGGCGGGGGCGGTCCTCTCGGGGCCGCTGCTGTGGACGCTGCTGTTCCTGTTCGTGCCCTACGTGATCATGTTCACGTACAGCTTCTACGAGAAGAAGTTTCCGCTGTTCGTCCCGGCCTTCCAGTTCGGCAACTATCTCACGGTCTTCACTGATCCGCAGTACTACCAGGTGCTGGTGCGCACCGCGAAGATCGCCTTCCTGGTCGGGCTGCTCTCGCTGCTCGTCGCCTATCCGCTGACCTATTTCCTGGTGTTCAAGGTCAGGAGCCCGCGGCTGCGCAGCATCCTCTACATGGCGGTGATCGTGCCGCTCTGGGTCTCGTACCTGCTGCGCGCCTATACCTGGAAGACGATCCTGGGGAACGAGGGAATCCTGAACTCCTTCCTGGTCTGGACCGGCATCCTCGACCGGCCGACGGACATCTTCCTCTACAACCAGTTCTCCATGGTGCTGACCCTCACCTACATCTTCATCCCGTTCATGGTCATGCCGATCTACACCGCGCTGGAGAAGATCCCGCCGAGCATGGTGGAGGCCTCGAAGGATCTCGGCATCGGCCCGCTCGGCACCTTCGCCCGGGTGACGTTCCCGCTGTCGCTCCCCGGCGTCATCGCCGGCTTCACCTTCACGTTCTGCCTCACCTTCGGCGATTTCGTCGCGCCGTTCCTGGTCGGCGGCCCCGACGGGTCGATGATCGCCAACGTGGTGCAGAGCCAGTTCGGCGCCGCGCTCAACTGGCCGCTGGGGGCGGCGCTGTCGATCGTCATGCTGGCGATCGTGCTCACCATCATCTCGCTGTCGGACCGGCTCGAGCGCGCCGGCCGGCTCGATCTGGGCTGACGGGAGAGGCAGGGATGAGCGCGACCGACACCACAGCGCAGGCCATCGGCGTTGCGCGCCAGGCCCGCAGCCTGCCGCGGGCCCTTCGCGGATTCTCCCCGCAGCTCCAGGAGAGGGCCGGAAGCGGGCTCCTCGCCATGATCGCCGCCTGCGCCATGGCGTTCCTCTATCTGCCGCTCGTCGTGCTGATCGTGTTCAGCTTCAACGACAACCGCTCGATGACGCTGCCGCTCAAGGGCTTCACCCTGAAATGGTACGAGCAGTTCCTGGCCAACGCCGACATGCTCACGGCAATCAAGAACAGCCTCTATGTGGCGAGCGTTTCGACCTGCCTGACCGTCGTGATCGGCACCGCGGCCGCCTTCGCCCTCGACCGCATCGACCTCCCGGGCAAGACGACGTTCCGGCGGGCGATCCTGCTGCCGCTCGCCCTGCCCGGCATCATCACCGGAATCTCGATGCTGAACCTGTTCCGGGTGATCGGCTTCAATCTCAGCCTGGAGACGGTGATCCTGGGGCACGCGACGGCGCTCGTCGCCATCGTGGTGACCCAGGTCTATGCGCGTCTGCAGCGCTTCAACCGCCGCCTCGAGGAGGCCTCGAGCGACCTCGGGGCGCGGCCCTGGCAGACCTTCTTCCTGGTGACGCTGCCGAACATCCGCTCGGCGATCGTCGGCTCGGCGCTGTTGTCCTTCACCCTGTCCTTCGACGAGATCCCGGTCACGTTCTTCCTGACGGGACGCGACAACACCCTGCCGATGTACATCTACTCGACCCTGCGGCGCGGCATCACGCCGGAGATCAACGCGGTCGGAACGGTGATCGTGGTGCTGTCGCTCGGGCTCATCGTGCTGTCGGTCTGGCTGCTGCACGACGGCCGGCGCCGGTGAGGCGCGAGGCCGCGGCCAGGCCTCGTCGGGCTCAGTGCCCGGCGGATTCCATCCGCCTGTGCTGGAGCACGCGCTCGAGCCAGCCGAGCTCCATCTCCGGCACCGAGGCCAGCAGCATGTCGGTGTAGTCGTCGAAAGGCGGCGACAGCACCTTCGACTTCGGCCCGAAGCGCACGACCCGGCCGCGATACATGACCGCGATCGAATCGGCGATGGCGCGCACCGTCGCGATGTCGTGGGTGATGAACATGTAGGAGACGCCGAGCTCCGACTGCAGGCGCAGCAGGAGCTTCAGGATCTCGTCCGCGACCAGCGGGTCGAGCGCCGAGGTCACCTCGTCGCAGATGATGAGCTGCGGATCGGCGGCGAGCGCCCGGGCGATGCAGACGCGCTGCTTCTGGCCGCCGGAGAGCTCGGCCGGAAAGCGGTCGGCATAGCCCTTGCCCATCTCGATCTGCTCGAGCAGCTCGGTGCCCCGCCGCTCCTTCTCCGCGCCGTTCATGCCGAAATAGAACTCGAGCGGTCGACCGATGATCTTGCGCACCGGATGGCGCGGGTTCATGGCGGTGTCGGGCATCTGGAAGATCATCTGGAGCTTGCGCAGCTGCTCCTTGCTGCGGTCCTCGAGGCGCGGCGGCAGAGCCTCGCCCGCGAAGCTCACCGTACCGGCCGACGGCGGCAGCAATCCGGTGACGACCCGGGCCAGGGTCGACTTCCCGGAGCCCGACTCGCCGACCACCGCCAGGGTCTCGCCGCGCGGGATCGAGACCGAGACGTCGTCCAGGACGCGGACGGCGTTGCTGTAGGCCGCCGTGACGTCCTCGACCTTCAGCACCGGCACGTTGGCGACGTCCGGCGCGGCCTCTTCCTTGCGGATCTGGCGGATGGCGACCAGCCGGCGCGTGTAGTCCTCGCGCGGCGCCTTGATGATCTGCGCCGTCGTGCCGTACTCGACCATCTTGCCGTGGCGCAGCACCATGATGTCGTCCGCCACCTGGGCGACGACCGCCAGGTCGTGCGTGATGTAGAGCGCCGCCGTATGGGAGTCGCGGATGGCGTCCTTGATGGCGGCGAGCACGTCGATCTGCGTCGTCACGTCGAGGGCGGTGGTCGGCTCGTCGAAGACCACCAGGTCGGGCCCGGAGCAGAGCGCCATGGCGGTCATCGCGCGCTGCAGCTGGCCGCCGGACACCTGATGCGGGAAGCACCGGCCGAAATGCTCCGGGTCCGGAAGGTCGAGCTTGCGGAACAGGGCGACGGCGCGCGTCTCCGCCTCGGCGCGCGAAGTGACGCCGTGCTCGAGCGCGGATTCGATCACCTGGTCGCCGAGCCGGAAGGCCGGATTGAAGGCCGCGGCCGCCGACTGGGCGACATAGGCCACGCGCCGGCCGCGCACCGCCCGGGTCCGCCGCGGACCGAGCGCCAGGATGTTCTCGCCGTTCAGCCGCACCTCGCCGCCGGTGATGCGGCAGCCGCCGCGGCCATAGGCGAGGGCGGCGAGGCCGATCGTCGACTTGCCGGCACCGGATTCGCCGATCAGCCCCAGCACCTTGCCCTTGGCCAGGCTGAACGAAACGCCGTCGACGAGAACGACGTCGCGCGGCTCCTCGTCCGGCGGGTGGATCGTCGCCTCGACCCGGAGATCGCGGACGTCGAGCAGGGATTCAGGCATTGCCGCGCCCACCTCTGAGGTCCGACGTGCGGTTGAGGATCCAGTCCACGACCAGGTTGACCGAGACGGCGAGGGCGGCGATCGCGGCGCCCGGGATCAGCGCGGCGGGCACGCCGAAGACGATGCCGTCCTTGTTCTCCTTCACCATGCCGCCCCAGTCCGCCGCGGGCGGCTGGATGCCGAGGCCAAGGAAGGACAGGGCGGAGAGGAACAGCACGGCGAAGGCGAAGCGCAGCCCGAACTCGGCGACGAGCGGCGACAGCGCGTTCGGAAGGATCTCGTGGAAGATGATCCACAGCCGCCTCTCGCCGCGTACCTTCGCCGCCTCGACGAAATCCTGCACGGAGATGTCGACCGCGACCGCGCGCCCGATGCGGAACACGCGGGTCGAGTCGAGCACCGCCATGACGAGAATGAGCGTCACCAGGTTCGACGGCAGGACGGAGAGGACGACGAGCGCGAAGATCAGCGTGGGGACCGCCATCAGCAGGTCGTTGCCGCGCGACAGCGCCTGATCGGTCCAGCCGCGCATGACCGCCGCCGTGAAGCCGAGGAGCACGCCCATCCCGAACGACAGGATCGTCGCGGCGGCGGCGACGAAGATGGTCATCCGCGCCCCGTAAACCAGCCGGGAGAAGAGATCGCGGCCGAGATTGTCGGTGCCGAGCCAGAACTGCGCCGAGATCGGCTCCCAGACGCCGCCGACCAGCTCCGCCTCGCCATAGGGCGCGATGACGGGCGCCAGGATCGCCATGCCGAAGAAGACGGCGAGGCCGGCCAGTCCGATCCAGGCGCTCAGCGGGATGCGGCGGATCTTCATTTCGGGTGCCTCAGCCGCGGGTTGGCGATGATCACCAGCACGTCGGCGAGCACGTTGAGGAAGATGTAGGTGGCGGCGAAGATCAGCCCGCAGGCCTGCACCACCGGGACATCGCGCTTCGCCACGTGGTCGACCATGTACTGGCCGAGGCCGGGATAGACGAAGACGACCTCCACCACGACCACCCCGACCACGAGATAGGCGAGGTTCAGCACCACCACGTTGATCACCGGCGCGACCGCATTGGGAAAGGCGTGGCGGAAGATGATCTTGAACGGCGCGAGCCCCTTGAGCTCCGCCGTCTCCACATAGGCGCTCGACATCACGTTGAGGATCGCCGCCCGGGTCAGCCGCATCATATGCGCGAGCACAACCAGCGTCAGCGTGGCGCAGGGGAGGGCGATCGCCGTCAGGCGGTTGCCGAAGCTCATGCCGTCATAGACGGTGGAGACGTTGGGAACGATCTGCCATTTGACGGAGAAATAGAGGGTCAGCAGGTACCCGATGAAGAACTCGGGAAGCGAGATCGAAGCGAGCGTCGTGACGGAGATCATCCGGTCGACGATTCCGTTGCGGTAGCGCACCGCGAGCAGGCCGAGGAAGATGGCCAGCGGGACCGAGATCGCCGCGGCCGCGCCCGCCAGGAACAAGGTGTTGCCGAGACGCTTCCCGATCTGCTCGGCGATGTCCTGGCGGTTGCTGAGGGAGGTCCCGAGCTCGCCCTGCAGCGCATTGCCGAGCCATTCGAAGTAGCGCACATAGGCCGGCCGATCGAGACCGAGCGTGGTCCGAAGATTGGCGACCGCCTCGGGCGTCGCGCCCTGGCCGAGGATCGACTGTGCCACGTCGCCGGGCAGGATCTGCGTTCCGGCGAAGATCAGGACGGATACGGCAAACAGCAGGACGCCGCCCAGCGCGATGCGCTGGGCGATCATCCTTCCGAGTGGGCCGAGCATAAAGTCAGCCGGGCCGCATCAGGCCTGATCGAGCCACGCCCTGATGCCGATGTAGTTGTTCGACAGCTCGCCGGCGCGGTCGCGGACGAAGCCCTGGACCTGCTTCGAGCGGGCGTCGATGAAGTCGTTGAACATCGGCAGGATCAGCCCGCCGTCGTCGCGCACCATGAGCGCCATCTCGCGATAGAGCTCCTTGCGCTTCGCCTCGTCGAGCTCGGCGCGGACCTGCGCGTGCAGTGCGTCGAACTCGGGTCGCCGCCACGCGGACTCGTTCCAGTCGGCGCTGGAGACATAGGCGGTGGCATACATGAGCGCCTGGGTCGGCCGTCCGCTCCAGTACGAGGCCGAGAAGGGCTGCGTGTTCCAGACGTTGGACCAGTAGCCGTCGCCCGGCTCGCGGATCACCTCGATCTGGATGCCGGCCTTGGCGGCGGACTGCTGGTACAGCACCGCCGCGTCGATGGCGCCCGGGAACGCGACGTCGGAGGTCCGGAACACGACCGGCCCGGAATGCCCCGACTTCTCGTAGTGGAACTTCGCCTTGTCGGGGTCGAACTGCCGCTGCTCGATGCCCTCCGGGAACAGCTCGTAGGCTTCGTTGATCGGGAAATCGTTGCCGGCCGTGCCGTAGCCCAGAAGGATCTGCTTCACCATCTGCTCGCGGTCGACCGCCAGCTTCAGCGCCATCCGCAGGTCGTAGTTGGTGAAGGGATCCGTGTCGGCATGCATGGGGAAGGTGTAGTGGCCCTTGCCCGCCGTGTTCTCGATGACGATCTCGCCCGCGCGCTCCAGGAAGCCGACCGACTTCGGGTCGATGCGGTTGATGATGTGCACCTGGCCGGACTGGAGCGCAGACATGCGGGCCGTCGCATCGTTGATCACCAGGATCTCGACCGCGTCGACATGACCGACCTCCTGGCTCCAGTAGCCCTCGTGCTTGACGCCGACCAGGCGGACGCCCTGCTCGGCCACCTCGACCTTGTACGGGCCGGTACCGATGCCGGCGGTGGGATTGTCCAGGCCGCCGTTCGGCTGGATCACCATGTGGTAGTCGGAGATCACGAGCGGCAGGTCGGCGTCGGGGGCCTTCAGCTTCACCACGAAGGAGTGCTTGCCGTCCGCCTCGACGGACTCGATGTCGCCGAGCAGGCCGAGCGCGCCCGACTGGGAGTTCTCGTCGGAATGCCGCCGGATCGTGGCGACCACATCGTCGGCGGTCAGCTCCTTGCCGTCATGGAAGGTGACGCCCTGGCGCACCTTGAACTGCCAACTGAGGGCGTCGTCGCTGGCGCTCCAGGACTCGGCGAGGACCGGGACGGGCGAACCGTCGACCGGGGAGGTCACGACCAGCGTCTCGCCCCAGCACTTGCCGAAGGTGTAGGGGACCTGGTTGGTCCACAGCGCCGGGTCCATCGCGTCGGTGGTGGCACCCGTGGCCATGCCGAGCTTCAGGGTGCCGCCCTTCTGCGGGCCCTGCGCCATCACCGCCTTGCTCAGCATGGTGCCGGCGACGGCCGGCACGACTCCGAGCGCCGCGGCGCGGCCGAGGAATTCGCGGCGGCTGATGCGGCCACGAGCCGCTTCGCGCGCCAGATGGTTCACGAGATCAGTCATCTTCAAGCCCCCCTGTCCTGTCGGGTCGGTGACGATGCCGGGCTGGCGCGGACGAACCGACTGCCCAGCCTGGCTGATTATGGTTGCCGGCAGTTTTCCTTTGCCGGAGATATTAAAACATCCAGGTGCGACATGTCTGCGCGGCTGAGCGACATGCCGCCCCCTAGTTCCGTCTTGACAGCCCGATCGGGCGTCGATGAAACAAGCGGGCACGGTTCGGAGCCAAGCCAGATGCGCAAAGTCATCCTGATCATCCTCGACGGCCTCGGCTATGGCAAGGCGCGCGATTACCTGGGCAATGTCGAAGGCTGGGTGGCCTCCGGCGAGGGCCGGGTGTGGAAGATGCGCAGCGTCCTGCCGTCGACCTCCGGCCCGTGCTATGCCTCGATCCACACCGGGGTCGTGCCGCAGGAGCACGGGGTGCTCACCAACTACGAGCATCTGCGGCGGGTCGGGCAGCCGGACATCTTCTCGGCTGCGCGCGCGGCCGGCCGTACAACCGGTACGGTCGCCCATTCCTTCTTCTCGACCTACTTCCAGCGCGCACCGTTCGATCCGGTCCGCGACCTCGAGGTGGACGACGAGAGCCTGCCGATCCAGCACGGCCGGTTCTACACCATGGCGAGCGCGCATGGCGGCAACCTGTCCGTGCCCGACGATCGCGACCTCTTCGCCCAGGTGACGATCCTCGGCCACCGCTTCGGCGTCGACTACATCCTGGTCCATACCTGCTCCACCGACAGCGTGGGCCACGCCTACGGCCAGGAGTCGATCCACATGGACAACCAGATCTATCAGGTGGACGGCGCCCTGTCGGTCTATCTGCCGCGCTGGCGCGCCGCGGGCTACGACGTGATCATCACCGCCGATCACGGCCAGACGCCCCGCGGGCATCACGGCGGATCGACCGAGATCATGCGCGAGGTGCCGCTCTACTACTTCGGCGAGGCGTCCGGTCCGGCCGAGGATGCGCTGCTCTGCCAGACGCAGATCGCGCCCAGCATCCTCGCGCTCCTCGGCGCGCCCGTTCCGGGCACCATGCGCAGCAAGCCGTTCCTGGGCTGAGCCTTAGGAGGCATCGGACGTGACCTTCCGCCGGGACGTCCGCGACCTGCTTCTGCCGGAGATGCGCGAGGCGCTGGCCGTCAGCGAGCGGCTCTACGCCGAGGCGGGGCCGCTGCCCGACGACCCGGTCGCGGCGGCGCGCCTGGCCTACGATCACGAGCGCCGGTTCTGGAACGCCGCCCCCGCACCGGTCGAGGAGGTCCGCGAGCTGGCGCTCGGGACGGCCCTGGGGCCGGTCCGGACACGGCTGTACCGTCCGACGCAAACCGAGGCTCCCGGGCTCGTCGTCTATCTGCACGGCGGCGGCTACGTGCTCGGCAATCTCGACACGCACGACCGAATCATGCGGCTGCTGGCGCTGAAGTCCGGCTGCCCGGTGCTCGGGATCGACTACGCCCTGTCGCCCGAGCACAGGTTTCCCGTCGCCCTCGACCAGATCGCGGCCGTTCTGGACAGCCTCGCGCGCGGCGCGCTCGGCCCGGGGACGGGCCGCGGCGCGATCGTCCTGGCGGGGGATTCGGCCGGCGCGCATCTGGCGCTCGGCACGGCGATCGGCACGCGCGACCGGCGCATCCGGGGCCTCGTCCTCTACTACGCTGCGGTCGGATTGCGGGACAGCGCGTCGCGCCGCCTGCTCGGCGGCGAGATCGACGGCCTGTCCCCGGCGCAGCTCGCCTTCTATCGCGATGCCTATCTCTCATGCGATGCGGACGAGCGCCACCCGCGCTATGACTGCCTGGCGGCCGATCTGCGCGGCCTGCCGCCCTGCCTGATCGGGGCGGTGGAGCTCGACCCACTGCGCGACGACAGCCTGGCCCTCGCCGAGGCGCTGAAAGTGGCGGGGGTGCCGCACCGCCTGCGGCGCTACGAGGGCGTGCTGCACGGCTTCCTGCACTACAGCCGGATGGTCCCGGCGGCGGAGGACGCCCTCGCCGAGGGCGGGCGCTTCATCCGGGACTGCCTGGCGCCGGCGGAAGGCCCGGCCCCGATCTGACAGGCGCCCCGCCGGGGCGGGGAGGAACCGTTAAGCGGGAAGGGTTACGATCGGCCGGTTGCACTGCACGGCCGGTCTTGGCGGCCCTGCACCCGGACCGGTAGTATCGAGCATCTCTCCCGGGTGGGGCGAGTCGCCGCCGAACCCGACCAGGCCCCACAATCGATGCGAGCGCCCGTTCCATGAGCACCGGCCGGCACAGCACCGATCCCGCGGTCCGCCGGCAATGAGCGGGATCGGAGCGGAAGCCTTGGTCGGCAGCGGCTCCACCGCGGAGCCGGTACCGCTCCAGCCCCGCCGCGCCGGGCCACGCCAGATGCTCGCCGCGCTCGACCTCGGCACCAACAACTGCCGCCTCCTGGTCGCCCGGCCGAACGGCGGGGGGTTCCGCGTCGTCGACGCCTTCTCCCGCATCGTCCGGCTCGGCGAGGGGCTGTCGGCCACCGGGCAGCTCTCCCAGGCGGCCATGGACCGCACGATCTCCGCGCTGAAGATCTGCGCCGACAAGATGCGCCGCCGCGGCGTCACCCATGCCCGCAGCGTGGCGACGGAGGCGTGCCGTCGCGCCGGAAACTGCACCAGCTTCGTCGAGCGGGTGCGGCAGGAGACCGGCATCGAGATCGAGATCATCTCCTGCCGCGAGGAGGCGGAGCTCGCCTTCAACGGCTGCGCGCCGCTGCTCGACACCGCCGGCGCGCGCGCCGTGGTCTTCGACATCGGTGGCGGCAGTACGGAGCTGGGCTGGCTGGCGGTGGAGCGCGGACGCATGCCGCGGCTCGCCGGCTGGGTCTCGGTGCCGCTCGGGGTCGTGACCCTCACCGAACGCTACGGCGGCGACCGCATCACGCCGGAAATCTACGAAGCCATGGTGCGCGAGGTCTCCGCCCATCTCGCCTCCTTCGAGGCGGCGCACGGCATCGCCGCCGAGGTCGCGCGCGGCGCGGTCCAGATGCTCGGCACCTCGGGGACGGTGACGACGCTCGCCGGCGTTCATCTTGGGCTGAGGCGCTACGAGCGCAACGTGATCGACGGCTGTCATCTGGAATTCGGGGCGATCCGCGAAGTCAGCCGGATGCTGGCCGGGATGGACTGCGCGGCCCGTGCCGCGAGCCCCTGCATCGGGCCCGAGCGAGCCGATCTGGTGGTGGCGGGCTGCGCCATTCTCGAAGCGATCTGCACGCGCTGGCCGGTCGGGCGGCTGCGGGTCGCCGATCGCGGCGTGCGCGAGGGGATTCTCTTCGCGCTTCTCGCCCGCACCCGGCGCGAACGCACCGCCGGGATGACGACCGGCTGCCGCTCCTCGTGACCGGCGGCGGACGCGGCAAGGGCGGCAGCGCCCGCAGCGGTCCGGGCGGCCGTGCCCCCAAGGTGCGGGTCAAGACCGCCCGCAGGCGCAGCAGCTCGTCCACCCGCTGGCTCGAGCGCCAGCTGAACGACCCCTATGTCGCGGAGGCGAAGCGTCGCGGCTATCGCTCCCGCGCCGCCTTCAAGCTGCTGCAGCTCGACGACCGCTTCCGCTTCCTGCGGCCGGGCGCGCGGGTGGTCGATCTGGGCGCCGCGCCGGGCGGCTGGACGCAGGTGGCGGTCGACCGGACCGCCGCGCAGAGCGCCGGGGACGCCGGCAGGGTCGTCGCGATCGACATACTGGAGATGGCGCCGTTTTCCGGCGCGACCGTGCTGCAGGGCGATTTCCTGGCGGAGGATGCGCCCCAGCGGATCCGGGAGGCGCTGGGCGGCAGGGCCGATGTCGTGCTGAGCGACATGGCGGCCCCCACGACAGGCCATGCCAAGACCGACCACCTCCGGATCATGGCGCTCGCCGAAGCGGCCTATCAGTTCGCGGCGGAGGTTCTGGCCGAAGGGGGCGCGTTCGTCGCCAAGGTGTTCCAGGGCGGCGCCGAGCGCGAGCTCCTGGCGGCGCTGAAGCGCGACTTCGCCGAAGTGCGGCACGTGAAGCCCGCCGCCTCGCGCGCTGAATCGGCCGAGGTCTACGTGGTGGCGCTCGGCTTCCGGGGCACCGCAGGACCGTAGGTAGCGCGGTCTTCAGACCGCGATCACCCGCCCCAGATGGTCGGGCAGCTCGCCCGGCGTGACCTGCGTCAGGTCCTTGTCGATCTCCCCCGTGATCTTCTTGCGCGTGGGGGCGCCGAGCGCGTTGCGCAGGTCGCCGAGCGTCTTCGGCGGCGCCACCAGGACCAGCCGCTCGAACGCGCCGGCCTGGCTCGCGCGGTCGAGCAGCTTCGCCATCTCCCTGGCGAACTTCTCCTTCTCGAACCGGTGCCAGTCCACCGGGTTCTCCATGGCGTGGCGTGCGGAAGTGGCCGATTCCTGGACCCGGCCCGGCCGCTCCGTGCCGAGCTCGCGGCTCGGCGGCGTGGCGTGTCGGAACTCCTCGTCGACCGCCGCCTGAACGCCCTTGCCCGGCCCTTCGTTCTTGAAGATGCGCGCCCGCGCGCCATCGGCGACCAGGATCCAGGTGATCGTCTTCTTCATGGATGCCACTCCAGCTGGTTCGGCCCGTTGCCGGTCCGCCGGTCCGATCTAGCCCCCGCGGCAAAGAGCAGGTCCTTGACATGGATCAGGATGGGGGTGGGGTCCGGCCGGCGCAAGTGTCGCCGGAAAGGTCCGACCGCGCGCCTGCGGCGCGTCCTGCCCGCCGGCCGCGACAGGCGTCGCGCAGCCCAGCCATGCGCCGGAAGCCGCTTGGCAAGCACAAGACCTTGTGTATGATGGCGCGCCATTCACCTGACGGGCCGCCATTCGAAGGCGGCGGAGGATGGCATGGCGATCCGCGAGGCGCTGACTTTCGACGACGTTCTGCTCAGGCCCTCGGAATCCGCCCTCCTGCCGAACCAGGCAGACACCAGAACCCGCCTCACCCGTTCGATCGAGCTCGGCATCCCGCTCGTCTCCGCTGCGATGGACACGGTGACGGAGGGACGCCTCGCCATCGCCATGGCGCAGGCCGGCGGCATCGGCGTCATCCACAAGAACCTCGACATCGAGCATCAGGTGAGCGAGGTCCGCAAGGTCAAGAAGTTCGAGTCGGGCATGGTGGTCGATCCGGTCACCATCCATCCCGACCAGACCCTGGCGGACGCGCTGCACCTGATGGAGCATTACCAGATTTCCGGCATCCCGGTGGTGGAGCGCGGCAGCAAGCGGCTGGTCGGCATTCTCACCAACCGCGACGTGCGCTTCGCCAGCAAGATGGAGCAGCCGGTCTCCGAGCTGATGACCAAGGACCGGCTGGTGACGGTGCGCGACGGGGTCGAGCCCGACGAGGCGCGGCGGCTTCTGCACCAGTACCGCATCGAGAAGCTGCTGGTCGTCGACGAGGACTATCGCTGCATCGGGCTCGTCACCGTCAAGGACATGGAAAAGGCGCAGGCCTATCCCAACGCCTGCAAGGACGAGAAGGGACGGCTGCGCGTGGCCGCCGCCACGGGCGTCGGCGAGGACGGCATGCGCCGCGCCGAGGCGCTGCTCGAGGCCGAGGTGGACGTGATCGTCGTCGACACCGCGCACGGCCATTCCCGCGGCGTGCTGCAGGCGGTGGAGGCCGTCAAGCGCCTGTCGAACGCGTGCCAGGTGGTGGCGGGCAACATCGCGACGGGCGAGGGCGCCAGGGCGCTCATCGATGCCGGCGCCGACGCCGTGAAGGTCGGCATCGGGCCGGGCTCCATCTGCACCACCCGCATCGTGGCGGGCGTCGGCGTGCCGCAGCTCACCGCGGTCATGGACGTGGTCGAGGTCGCGCGCAAGCACGACACGCCGATCATCGCCGACGGCGGCATCAAGTATTCCGGCGACATCGCCAAGGCGATCGCCGCCGGCGCCGACTGCGTGATGGTGGGATCGCTCCTCGCCGGCACGGACGAGAGCCCGGGCGAGGTGCTGCTCTATCAGGGCCGCTCCTACAAGGCCTATCGCGGCATGGGCTCGATCGGCGCCATGGCGCGCGGCTCGGCCGATCGCTACTTCCAGCAGGAGGTGCGCGACAGCCTGAAGCTGGTGCCGGAGGGCATCGAGGGGCGCGTGCCCTACAAGGGCCCGGTCGGCACGGTGATCCACCAGCTGGTCGGCGGGCTGAAGGCGGCGATGGGCTATACCGGCAACGGCACCATCGCCGAGATGCAGCGCAACTGCGAGATGCTGCGGATCACCAATGCCGGCCTGCGCGAGAGCCACGTCCACGACGTGACGATCACCCGTGAGGCGCCGAACTATCGCCACGATGCCTGAACGGCCGCGCGCGGGCGCGCTCGGCGCCCGCCGGCGGAGGGCTCCATGACCCCGGGCGCGCGCCTCCAGGCCGCGATCGAGCTGCTCGGCGAGATTCACGCCGCCGCGGCGCCGGCCGACCGCACCGTCGCCGCCTGGTTCCGCAACCGCCGCTATGTCGGCGGCAAGGACCGGCGCGACATCGTCGACCGGGTCTATGTCGTGCTGCGCCGCCGCGCCGCGCTCGACTGGTGGATCGCCCGCGCGGCTGGCGACGAGCCGCTGCCCGACGCCAGCCGCGCCCGGGTCATCGCGGCGCTCGTTCTCGTCGACGGCTGGTCCGCCGACCGTGTCGCCGGCGCCTTCGACGGCGGCCGCTACCGCCCGCCCGTGCTGGACCGCGCCGAGCGGAGCCTCGCCAAGGCGCTGGCCGGGCAGACGCTCGCCCATCCCGACCAGCCGCTCTGGGTGCGCGAGGAGTTTCCCGAGTGGCTCGAAGGCGAGCTCAGCGTGGCCTTCGGCCCCCGGCTGGAGGCGGAGATGGCCGCGCTCAAGGAGGAGGCGCCGCTCGACCTGCGCGTCAACACGCTGCGCGCCACGCGCGACGCCGCCATCCGCGCGCTCGCCGCGGAGGAGGTCGAGGCGCGGCCGACGCCGCTCTCCCCCTGGGGCCTTCGGGTCCGGGCGCGGCCCGCCCTCGCCACCCTGCAGAGCTTCCGGCACGGCGCCTACGAGGTGCAGGACGAGGGCTCGCAGCTGGTCGGGCTGCTGGTGGACGCCAGGCCCGGCATGAAGGTCGTCGATTTCTGCGCCGGCGCCGGCGGCAAGACCCTGGCGATGGCCGCCGCCATGGAGAACAGGGGCCATATCGTCGCCTGCGACGTGCTGGAGGGCAGGGTCGAGCGCGCCGCCGTCCGGCTGCAGCGCGCCGGCGTCCACAACGTCGAGCGGCGCGGCCTGTCCGGCGAGCGCGATCCCTGGGTGAAGCGCCACGCGCGGCGCTACGACCGCGTGCTGATCGATGCGCCCTGCAGCGGCGCCGGCACCTGGCGGCGCAATCCGGACGCCAAGTGGCGGCTCGGCCGCGGCGACGTGGACGAGCTGGTGGCGCTGCAGCGCCGCATCCTGGACAGCGCCTGCCGGCTGGTCGCGCCGGGCGGGCGGCTGGTCTACGCGACCTGCTCGCTGCTCGCCGCGGAGAACGAGGCGCAGGTAGCCTGGTTCGTCGAGACCCATCCCGAGTTCACGGTGCTGCCGGTCGGCGAGGTGTGGGCCGCGGCGGTCGCGGCGCGCGGCGGCGGCCAATGTCCCGCGGACGGCCCGTATCTGTCGCTCACCCCGGCGCGCCACGGCACGGACGGGTTCTTCGTCGCCGTGCTCGAGCGCCGCGCCGCCGAGGCGGAGGCCGCGGCGTGAGCCTCACCGCCACCATCCGCCGGGCGAGCCGCGGCGACGCCCGCGCCATCGCCCGCGTTCACGTGGAAAGCTGGCGCTCGGCCTATGCCGGCATCCTCCCCGACCGGGTGATGGTCGACATGTCGGTCGACGACAAGGCGCTGTTCTGGCGCCGCATGGTGGAGCGCGCCGGAACGCGCGGCGCCGTGCTGGTGGCGAGCGTCGCGGAGACCGGCAGCTCGGGCGGCGAGATCGTGGGCTTCGCCAGCTGCGCTGCGGCGAGCAGCGGCCCGCCCGACTACGATGGCGAGGTGCAGACGCTCTACGTCCTGCCCGACTGGCAGGAGCAGGGGCTCGGCCGCGCGCTTCTCTGCGGCGCCTTCCAGGCGTTGCGCGGCGCCGGATACCGCTCCGCCTTCGTCTGGGTTCTGGCGCAGAACCCGTCGCGCTTCTTCTACGAGGCGATGGGCGGCCGGCAGATCGGCACGCGCACCGAGGCGCTGTGGGGCACCGAGCTGCCCGAGATCGCCTATGGCTGGCCCGACCTCGACGCGGCGCTCGCCGGATGCGGCGGAGACTGATGCGGCCCGCACCCGCGGCGCCGTCCTGTAGAGACATTGAAACGATGCGGCACCCGTCCAGGAATCCTTCATGAGCGATCGCGTTCTCATCCTCGATTTCGGCTCCCAGGTCACCCAGCTCATCGCCCGGCGCGTGCGCGAGGCCGGCGTCTATTGCGAGATCTGGCCGTTCAGCGCCGACCCGCAGCGGATCGCCGATTTCGCGCCCAAGGCGGTCATCCTCTCCGGCGGCCCGGCCTCGGTGACCAGCCACGACACGCCGCGCGCGCCGCAGATCGTGTTCGAGCTCGGCGTGCCGGTGCTCGGCATCTGCTACGGCCAGCAGACCATGTGCGCTCAGCTGGGCGGGCTGGTCGAAGGCTCCGACCATCGCGAGTTCGGCCGCGCCTTCGTCGAGGTGCAGCGCGGCTGCTCGCTGTTCGACGGCGTCTGGAAGCCGGGCGACCGCGAGCAGGTCTGGATGAGCCACGGCGACCGCGTGACGCGGCTTCCCCCCGGCTTCGAGGTCTATGGGGTGAGCGAAGGCGCGCCCTTCGCGGTGATCGCCGACGAGAAGCGCCGCTTCTACGGCCTCATGTTCCACCCGGAGGTGGTGCACACGCCGGACGGCGGCAAGCTGCTCGAGACCTTCGTGCGCAGGATCGCCGGCTGCGTCGGCGACTGGACCATGAAGGCCTTCCGCGCCCACGCGGTCGAGGCGATCCGCCGCCAGGTGGGGCAGGGGCGGGTGATCTGCGGTCTCTCCGGCGGGGTCGATTCATCCGTCGCGGCGGTGCTGATCCACGAGGCGATCGGCGACCGGCTCCACTGCATCTTCGTCGATCACGGGCTGATGCGCGCCGGCGAAGCGGAGCAGGTGGTGGAGATCTTCCGCGACCACTACAACATCCCGCTGATCCACCGCGACGCGAGCGACGTGTTTCTCGGCAAGCTCGCCGGGGTGGAGGAGCC
>DAIMFL010000014.1:0-3913 GCA_036724615.1 Alphaproteobacteria bacterium
CCAGGGGCCTGCTCACCGAGAGCTACGACAAGCTGATGAACGAGCGGCCCGAGTACTTCGTGTTCAACGGCGCCGTCGGCGCGCTCAGCAACCAGTTCCCGCTGAAGGCCAAGGTCGGCGAGACGGTGCGGATCTTCTTCGGCGTGGGCGGCCCGAACTTCACCTCGTCCTTCCACCTGATCGGCGGGATCATGGACGCGGTCTATACCGAGGGCAGCCTGGAGAGCGAGCCGCGCAAGGGCGTCCAGACCATCTCGGTCAATCCGGGAAGCGCGGTCGTCGCCGACTTCACCATGGCGGTGCCCGGCCACTTCGCGATCGTCGACCATGCCCTCACGCGCGTCGAGCGGGGCCTCGCCGGCACCCTGATCGTCGAGGGTCCGGAGAACCCCGATCTCTTCCGGCCGCTCGAGGCGCCGTCCCTGAGCTCGGTGCCGAGCGCCACGACCGCCGCCTGATCGAATCGACGGCCCGCGCCGCGTCCCGCAGAAACGGGGCGCGGCGCGGCGCCGTCTGCCGCCACTGCTCTCGGCGGAACTCCCGCCGCGGCCGCTGGTTTTCCTAGCCATCGAGTTCGGGAGAGAGCGATGGCCAGGCAATCCACACCCCAGAAGAAGACCGTGAAGCGCGTCATGCACGAGTACAAGCATGGCGAGCTGAAGACCGGCCGCGGCAAGAAGGTGAAGAGCCGGCGGCAGGCGGTGGCGATCGCGCTGCACGAGGCCGGCGCCTCGAAATACGGGAGCCGGCGCGAGAACGAGAAGACTCTGCGCCGGACCAAGCGACGCGAGCGGCGCGGCGACACGGCGAAGGCCAGGACGGAAGGCGGCGGGCGCCGCCGCTCGACCGGCACGAAGCGCCGCGGCGCGACGAAGACCCGGGCCGAGCTCTACGCCGAGGCCAGGCGGCGCGGCATTCCCGGCCGCTCGAGGATGAACAAGCAGCAGCTGGAGCGGGCGCTCCGGCGCTGACATTGGGCGGCTGCGCGGCTCCGGAGGAATCTGCGTGATCGGCGCAGCCTTCGCGGCGGTGGACGGTCTCCTGTCGCCGCTGCCGGCGCTCGCGCGGCTCGTCGTCTGGGCGATTATCGCCGCCGCAGTCTCGATGGCAGCCTATCGCCTCACCTCGCCGCAGGAGGCGCTGCAGCGCATCCGCCGGCGCCGCGCCGAGGTGCAGGGCGAGCTCAAAGCCTATGACGGCGCGATCGCCGACGCCTATCCGCTGCTGGGCGAATCGCTGCGGCTCGCCTTCGCGCAGCTGCTCAGGGTCCTGCTGCCGACCGCCGTCGCGGCGCTTCCGATCCTGGCGCTGCTCTACTGGCTCGACATGACCTATGGCTATCGATTCCCGGCCGGGGACGAGACGATCGCCGCGCGCGCCGATCCACCCTCGGCCGAGGCCGAACTGGTGAAGCAATCGGAAGAGGCGGGATGGTCGCTCGCGGTCGCGACAGCCGGCGGCGCCCGGCTCGAGCTGCCGCTTCCCGAGCCGGTACCGGTCGTCCACGAGCGGCGATGGTGGAACGCGATCATCGGCAATCCGGCCGGCTACCTGCCGGAAGGCTGGCCGGTGGAGCTGGTCGAGATCGACCTGCCGCAGCGGGACTACCTGCCGGCGGGACCCGGCTGGCTGCGGCCCTGGTACGTGCCGTTTCTCGCGGTGCTGTTCGCCGCCTCGCTCACCATCAAGATCGGCTTCCGTATCATCTAGATCCCGGGACGCCTGATTTCACGTCGCCGGGTGGGAATATTCCGGGATCCTCGCAGTCAAGTAGCGGGGCCGCTCTTGCGGCCAAGGCGATATGCGAGGGGTGAGCATGGGCGCCGGACGGGCTGGCCTCGCCGCGTTCATCGCGGCCACGGTGTTCCTGGCGTTCATGGCGGGCGCCTTCGTGGTGCTGAGCGAAATCCCGCCGTTCGAGGTTCTGCGCAACGCCTATCGCGGCGGCGAGGCGCTGATCTCGCAGAAGACCGACTATGTCGACCCCTACAAGACGGATCACTGGCAGAAGGCCCGGACCGAAGCCCGCGGCGTGACCGTCTGCAACAGCGAGACCGCGTTTCCCGGCTACACGCTCTACAGCTCCGGCGACGGCAGCTATGCCCGGCTCATCGCCATGGACGGCCGCGTGGCGCATGAATGGTCGCGGCCCTTCAGCGAGGTCTGGCACGACGGCGCCGCGGTCGCCAGGCCGCAGCGGGACGAGCTCATCTTCTTCCACAAGGCGCGCGTGCTGCCGAACGGCGAGCTGATGGTTCTGTACGAAGCCGCGGGGGACACGCCCTGGGGTTACGGGCTCGTCAAGCTCGACCGCGATGCCGAGCCGGTGTGGTCCTATCTGGAGCACGCCCACCACGATTTCGACATCACCCCGGACGGCCGGATCGTCACGCTCATCCAGGACTTCACCAACGAGCAGCTCGACGAGTTCCCCGCGCTCGAGCGGCCGCGCATCGAGGACTATCTGGTGGTTCTGTCCTCCGAGGGCGAGGAGCTGAAGCGGATCTCGCTGACCCGGGCGCTGCTCGACTCGCGCTTCAAGGCGCTGCTCTACACCATCCCGTTCTTCGCCCTCGCCGATCCGCTGCACGCCAACGCCGTCGAGGTGATCGATCCCGCCCATGCAGGCAAGCTGCCGCGACGGTCGTCCGAGCGCGTGCTGCTGTCGTTCCGGGAGCCGGGCACGATCGCCGTCCTCGATCTGGAGACGGAGGAGATCGTCTGGGCCACCCGCGGGCCCTGGATCGGCCAGCACGACCCGAGCCTGCTGCCGGACGGGAACATCCTCCTGTTCGACAACATCGGCAATTTCGACTCCGGCAACGCCTCGCAGGTGATCGAGATCGACCCGCAGGCGCTCGCCATCGCCTGGCGCTATTCGGGCAGCGCCGAGCACCCCTTCGCGAGCATCATCCGCTCCTCCGCGCAGCGCCTGCCGAACGGGAACACGCTCGTCACCGAATCGGATGGGGGCCGCCTGTTCGAGGTCACGCGCGAGGGCGAGATCGTCTGGGAATTCCTGAACCCCGTTCGCGGCGGCGAGGAGGACGCGTACATCCCGGTCCTGTCTTGGGGGCAGCGCGTGGATCCGGACTCGCTCGATCCGGACTTCAGGCAGATGCTGGGCTCCGTGGGGCAAGGCTGCGGCCGCCATCAGACCGCGTCATTGCAGTAGGCCACCGCTGCGACCGCTCGCCTCGTCTGCGGCGGTGACAACGGTGGGGCAGCGGAATTCCGCCGGGCCATCCGGCGTCGGCAGGAGAGGCGCGCACGGGTCGTCTGCGAGCGTGCCCTGCCGCCGAAGGGAGCCTCCCGACCCCTCGATCAGGAGGAAAAGTATGCAGCCTAATACCTTGAGGATGGCGCTTCTCGGCGCCGCCAGCGCCGCCGCATTGGCCCTGGGGACGTCCGCCGCACAGGCGGGACCGGTCGGTGACGTCCAGCCGGAGATCGGCGGGACCTCACAGATCATCCTGGCGGATTCCAGCGCCCATTCCAGCTCGTCGGCATCGTCCGGCAGCGACGGATCGGCTTCGGCGAACTCCAACTCTTCCGCCGAAGCGTCGGGCGACGGCTCCGCCCGCGCGTCGGGCGACGCCTCGGCCAACAGCACCGGCGGCGGTGACGACGGCACGGAGGGCGGGACTGCAAGCGCCAGCTCCGACGCCAGCGCCGACGGCGACGGAACCGGCAGCGCGAATTCCACCGCCGATGCCGCGGCCGACGGCGGCGGCGTTTCGGACACGACCACCTCGGCGGACGTCGATCAGACCGAGAGCGGCGTAGAGGCCACCTCCTCGTCCTCGGCCACGGTGGACTTCGCCGCCGATGGCGGCGGTGACGGAGATGGTGACGGCGACGGAGATGGTGACGGCGACCGTGACGACGGCACCGGCGGCGACGACGGGACCGG
>DAIMFL010000014.1:3923-25776 GCA_036724615.1 Alphaproteobacteria bacterium
GACCGGCGGTGATGATGGTGGCACCGACGGGACCGGCGACGACGGCGCCGGCAGCGACGATGACCTCGATGACGACGCCGCCGGCGGCGGCTCCGGCGCAGGTGCGGCGGGCGGCTGACCGCTCCGCAGCCTGAGCGTAAGGCTTCGCGGGGCACGGCCCCGGGGCGCGACTCCCCGGGGCCGTGACAATTTCGGGTCGTACACCCAGGCCGCCCGAAACCGGGAATATCGGGCCGCCCTGCCGGTCACACCGGTATCGCGCAGGGATGGGCGACCATGACGTGAGAGAAATCCGATGACCTACGAGATTCCTGGCCTGAAGAGATGCGCCGTCGGCCTCGGCACGGCTGCCCTTCTCATGGCGGCGGCCACGCCGGCGGCGGCCTATGTCGGACCAGGCGCAGGCTTGAGCCTGCTCGGCGCCCTGTGGGGCGTGCTGTTCGCCGTGTTCGCGGCGCTCGCCTTCGTGGTGATCTGGCCGATCCGTCGTCTGATCAAGCGCCGGTCGGCCCGCACCTATCGGATGGCGGCGCGGCCCGCGGCGCCGGAGGAACAGGCCCCGCAATCCTAGCCGCCGGGCCGGCACGAAGGGCCGTCCGGTGGACCGCGAGCCGCAACGCATCTTCGACGTGACCGGGTGGGTGGATGTGCTGGGTCGGGCGGCCACCCGGCACCAGCCCAGCCTGCTGCGCCTCGGCAGGCTCGAGACGCGGCTGTTCTCCCATGAGCTCGCCGAGATTCCGATCGACCGGCCGATCTTCATCGCGGGGCTGGCCCGGGCCGGCACGACGGTCCTGCTCGAGGCGCTGGAATCCCATCCCGACACGGTCTCGCACCGCTATCGCGACTTTCCCCTGGTGCTGACGCCCCTGTTCTGGAACCGCTTCCTCGACCGCGTGCCGCGGCGGGAGGACGCGCCGCGCGAGCGCGCCCACCGGGACGGCATCGTGGTCACGGCGGAAAGCCCGGAGGCCTTCGAGGAAGTGCTGTGGATGGCGTTCTTTCCGGACATCCACGAGGTTCCGGCGCAGGACGTGTTCGGCGCGCAAGCGAGCCACCCGGCGTTCGAGTCCTTCTACCGCGACCATCTGCGCAAGCTTCTGCTGCTGCGGCGCGGCTCCCGCTATCTCTCCAAGGCCAACTACAACGTGACGCGGCTGGAATATCTGCTGCGGCTCTTCCCCGATGCGCGCATCGTCGTGCCTGTGCGCGACCCGGTCTGGCATGTCGCCTCGCTGATGAAGCAGCACAGGCTGTTCTGCGCCGGCCAGCGCGAGGAGCCGCGGGCGCTTCCGCATCTGCAGCGGGTCGGGCATTTCGAGTTCGGCCTCGACCGCCGGCCGATCACCGCCGGCGATCCCGAGGAGGCCTGCGTGATCGCCCGGCTCTGGCAGGACGGCCGGGAGCTCGAGGGCTGGGCGCGCTACTGGAGCCATATCCACCGGTTCGTGGCGGACCGCCTCGCCGAAAATTTCGCGCTGCGCGACGCCGCCCTGGTCGTGCGCTGCGAGGATCTCTGGGACGCGCCGCGCCGCAGCTTCGGCCGCATCCTCGATCATTGCGGCCTGATGTGCGGCGACGACTTCATCGGCACGCTGGCAGCCCGCATCCGGCCGCCCGGCTATTACCGGCCGGAATTCAGCCCGGCCGAGCTCGAGGTGATCTCGAAGCACACGGCGGCGACCGCCCTGCGGTTCGGCTATCCCGATCCGGCGGGCGCGGGGCGTCCGGCTGCGGAGCCTTCGCCGCCTGCTCCGGCCGGCGAGGGCGAAAGCCTGGCGGAGACCGCGCCGGCGGTCAGGCCGCTCTGGCGCGACGGCGCGTCTCGCTAGGGCTTTCCCCGTACTCGCCGCGATAGGCGCGGGCGAAGACGGCGGCCGAGTTGAAGCCGCAGGCGGCGGCGATCTCGGCGACGCTCTGCCGCGTCTCGATCAGCGTCCGGCGCGCCACGTTGAGGCGCAGCGCGCTGTAATAGGCGTGCGGGGTCACCTTCAGCGTCTCCAGGAACAGGCTCTGCAGCCGCCTGAGGCTCACCCCGGCGGCGCCCGCCACCTGCGGCATCCCCAGCGGCTCCTCGATATGCTGCTCCATGGCGCGCACCGCGGCCGCCACGCGGGGCTCGCGCGAGACGAGCCGGCCGAGGGAGGGCGCGCGCTGCGGCTCCTCCGAGATGCGGCTCTGGTCGTAGATGAACAGCTTCGCCACCTCCAGCGCCAGCGGATAGCCCTGCCGGGCACGGACGAGCTCCAGCATCATGTCGAGCGCCGGCGAGGCGCCGCCCGAGGTGAAGCGGGGACCGTCGATCACGAAGCGGTCGGGCCGGACGTCGATGTCCGGGAACCGTGCCGCGAAATCGTCGAGATCCTCCCAGTGGGTGGTCGCCTTGCGGAAATCGAGCAGCCCGGCCATGGCGAGCAGCCAGGCGCCGCCTTCGACGCTGCCGATGGTCGGACGGAGCTGAGCCGCCTGGCGGAGCCGTTTCAGCAGGTCGGGCGTGCCGTAGGAGGCGGCGTTGTAGCTGGCGATGACCAGAAGCGGGTCGCGCGTCGCCCGTGGCGTGAAGGCGCGCGCGGCCGGAATCGCTATGCCGGAGGTGGTGAGGGCGGGCGCGCCGTCCGGGCTGGTGATGGTCCAGCGATACTGCCGGCGGCCGAGCACCCGGTTGGCGGCGCGCAGGGGCTCGATCACATTGGCCACCAGGATCAGCGTGGCCTCGGGAACGACCAGGATTTCGAGCTCGAGGGGCGCAGGATCGGGGTGGAACACGGGCGCTGACGCAATTAGTTCGATATGCTTCGCATATCATCAAGCATCGCCGCCCCGGCTTCAATAGTCTGCGGGCCATCCAGAATCGGGGAGGACTGCCATGAACTTGAACGTCAACCGGTCGGCCTTCATCACCTGCGCGTTGACCGGTGCCGGCGACACCACGCGCAAGTCCGACAAGGTCCCGGTGACGCCGGCGCAGATCGCCGCCTCGGCGGTCGAGGCTGCGAAGGCCGGCGCGGCGGTCGTCCACATCCATGTCCGCAACCCGGAGACGGGCGCCGGCGCGCGCGACGTCAAGTACTACCGCGAGGTGGTGGAGCGCATCCGCGACTCCAAGGTCGACGTGGTGCTCAACCTGACGGCCGGCATGGGCGGCGACCTGACGCTGGGCCCCACCGACAAGCCGCTGCCGCCGTCCGGCAAGGGGACGGACATGGCGAGCGCCGAGGAGCGCGTGGCGCACGTGGCCGAGCTGCTCCCGGAGATCTGCACCCTCGACTGCGGCACGATGAACTTCGGCGAGGGCGACTACATCATGACCAACACGCCCGCCATGCTGAAGGACATGGCGAAGCGGATGCAGGCGCTGAAGGTCCGGGTGGAGGTCGAGGTCTTCGACACCGGCCATCTCTGGCTCGCCAAGTGGCTGAAGGATCAGGGGCTCATCGACGACCCGGTGCTGGTCCAGTTCTGCATGGGCATCCCCTGGGGCGCGCCGAACGACATCCCGACCTTCATGTCGATGGTGAACAACCTGCCGTCCGGCTGGATCTTCTCCGCTTTCTCGATCAGCCGCGACCAGATGCCCTATGTCGCCCTGGCGCTGCTCGCCGGCGGCAACATCCGGGTCGGGCTCGAGGACAACATCTGGCTCGACAAGGGCGTGCTGGCGACGAACGGCTCCCTGGTCAACCGGGCGGTCACGATCGCGGAGGGCATGGGCGTCAAGCTGCTCCGCCCCGAAGAGGTGCGCGAGAAGCTGAAGCTCACCAAGCGCTGGTAGGCGGAGACGGCAATGGCTGACATCAGGAAGGCCGCCTGCATCGGCGGCGGCGTGATCGGCGCCGGCTGGGCGGCCCGGTTCCTCCTCAACGGGATCGACGTCGCGATCTTCGACCCGGACCCGGAGGTGGAGCGCAAGGTCTCCGAGGTCCTGGCCAATGCGGAGCGCGCCTATAGCGGGATGGTGCTGTTCCCGCTGGGGCCCCAGGGCAAGATCACCTTCGCGAAGAGCGTGGCCGAGGCGGTGAAGGACGCCGAGTTCATCCAGGAAAGCGCGCCGGAGCGGCTCCAGCTCAAGCAGAAGATCCTGAAGGAGATCGACGCGGCGGCGCCGGCCGCGACCGTGATCGGCTCCTCGACCTCGGGCCTCAAGCCCACCGACATGCAGAAGGAGATGGCCCGCCCGGAGCGCCTGCTGGTCGGCCATCCCTTCAACCCGGTCTATCTCCTGCCCCTCGTCGAGGTGGTCGCTGGCGAGAAGACGAGCCAGGCGAGCGTCGCCCGGGCGCACGAGGTCTATGAATCGATCGGCATGAAGCCGGTCACCATCGCCAAGGAGATCGAGGCCTTCGTCGGCGACCGCCTGCTGGAATCGATGTGGCGCGAGGCGCTGTGGCTCATCAAGGACGACATCACGACGGTCAAGGAGCTCGACGACGTGATGCGCTACGGCTTCGGCCTGCGCTGGGCCCAGATGGGCATGTTCGAGATCTACCGCGTGGCCGGCGGCGAGGCCGGCATGCGCCATTTCATGGCCCAGTTCGGCCCCTGCCTGAAATGGCCCTGGACCAAGTTTACCGACGTGGTCGATCTCGACGACGCGCTGGTCGACAAGATCGCGCGCCAGTCGGACGAACAGGCCGCCGGCCGCTCGATCCGCGAGCTGGAGCGCATCCGCGACGACAACCTGGTCGCCATCATGCAGGCGCTCCGGGGCTGGAACGGCGGCGAGGGCTGGGGCGCCGGCGAGGCGCTGAAGAAGTACGAGGAGCGGCTGCAGGCCCGCGCCTTCGCGGTCAAAGCCGAGGGTATCGACCCGTCGAAGCCGTTGCGGCTGCACCGCACCAAGGTGCCGGCCGGCTGGATCGACTATAACGGCCACATGAACGAGAGCCGGTACCTGCAGGTGTTCTGCGACGCGAGCGACGCGCTGCTGCGCCATATCGGCGTCGACAGCGACTATGTCGCGAGCGGCCGCAGCTACTACACCGCCGAGACCCACATCATGCATCTGGGCGAGTGCAAGGTCGGCACGCCGCTCGCCGTCGACACGCAGGTCCTGTCGAGCGACGAGAAGCGGCTCCATGTGCTCCACAGCATCGTGAACACCGAGTCCGGCGCCGTCGTCGCCACGGCCGAGCAGATGTTCCTGCATGTCGACATGAAGGCGCAGAAGGCGGCGCCCGCCGATCCGGCCGTGCTCGCCAGGCTCGCGCCGATCGCCAAGGCGCATGCCGGGCTGGCGAAGCCGGACTTCGTCGGCCGCCATGTCGGCGCGCCGCGGAAGAAGTGACCTGCTGAGAGACGCGACCTCGCCCTTCGACGGGCTCAGGGTGAGGTCGCTCGAGCTAAGTACCCCTCATCCTGAGCCCGTCGAAGGATGAGGGAGGCTACGCAACAGAGGCTCGTGCATCGCCCTCACCCCGACCCTCTCCCGCTTCCGCGGGAGAGGGGGCGCTACCGCCGGCAGCGGACTCGATAGCCCCCTCTCCCCGAGAGGGGAGAGGGCGGGGGTGAGGGGAGGGCACGGACGGCGAGGATTGGACATGGATTTCGGTCTCACACACGAGCAGCAGCTCATCGTCGACACGGTGCGCGACTTCGTCGAGCGCGAGCTCTATCCCCTCGAGAACGAGGTCGAGCGCACCGGCGAGGTGCCGCGCGAGATCGGGCTGGAGATCGCCCGCAAGGTGAAGGAGCTCGGCTTCTTCGCCCCCAACATGCCGGCCGAGGTCGGCGGCGGCGGCCTCGGCCATCTCGACTTCGCGCTGCTGGAACGCGAGCTCGGCCGGGCCTCCATGGGCCTCACCGTGTTCTGGGGCCGGCCGTCCAACATCCTCATGGCCTGCGAGGGGGAGCAGAAGGAGAGATACCTGCTGCCCGCGGTGCGCGGCGAGAAGTTCGACGCCCTCGCCATGACCGAGCCCGATGCGGGCTCGGACGTGCGCGGCATGAAATGCACGGCGCGGCGGGTCGGCGGCGACTGGGTGGTGAACGGCACGAAACATTTCATCTCCCATGCCGACATCGCCGATTTCGTCATCGTCTTCATCGCCACCGGCGAAGAGGACACGTCGAAGGGCAAGAAGAAGCTCATCAGCTGCTTCCTGGTCGATCGCGGCACGCCCGGCTTCCAGATCCTGCCCGGCTACAACTCCGTGTCGCATCGCGGCTACCACAACTGCATCCTGAAGTTCGAGGATTGCCGCCTGTCGGACGCGCAGATCCTGGGCGAGGTGCACAAGGGATTCGATGCCGCCAACGAATGGCTCTATGCCACGCGCATCACCGTCGCGACGATGGCGGTCGGGCGGGCGCGGCGCGCCTTCGACTACGGCCTGCAATACGCCGCCCAGCGCAAGCAGTTCGGCCAGCAGATCGGCAAGTTCCAGGGCGTGAGCTTCAAGCTCGCCGACATGATCACCGAGATTGATGCGGCGGATTTCCTGACGCTCCATTCCGCCTGGCGCCTCGACCAGGGGCTTCCGGCGGAGCGCGAGATCGCCAGCGCCAAGGTCTTCGCGACCGAGATGCTGGCGCGCGTCACCGACGAGGTGATCCAGATCCACGGCGGCATGGGGCTGATGGACGACCTGCCGCTCGCCCGCTTCTGGCGCGACGCGCGGGTCGAACGGATCTGGGACGGCACCTCGGAGATCCAGCGTCACATCATCAGCCGCAGCCTGCTGCGGCCGCTCGGCGCCTGAGGGCAGGGGGGACGGTATGAACGTGCAGAGACCTATGGCGGGGTTGCGCGATCTATCGCGCCTGTTCCGTCCGCGATCGATCGCGCTCGTCGGCGGCAGCGTGGCCGCCGCGGCGGCGCACCAATGCCGCCGCATGGGCTTCGCCGGCGAGGTCTGGCGGGTCCATCCGACCAAGACGGAGGACGAAGGCTTCCCCTGCTTCCCCGACGTGAAGTCGCTGCCGGGCGTGCCGGATGCGGTCTTCCTCGGCATCAACCGCGTGCTCACCGTCGAGGTGGTGGGCGAGCTGTCGCGCATGGGGGCGGGCGGCGTGGCCTGCTACGCCTCGGGCTTCAGCGAGTCGGGCGAGGAGGGGGCGGAGTTCACCGCCGCCTTGCTCGCGGCCGCCGGATCGATGCCGCTCGTCGGCCCGAACTGCTACGGCATGATCAACTATCTGGACGGCGCGCTGCTCTGGCCGGATCAGCATGGCGGCCAGAGGACGACGCGCGGCGTCGCCATCCTGACCCAGTCGTCGAACATCGCGATCAACCTGACCATGCAACGGCGCGGCCTGCCGATCGCCTATGTCGCGACCGCCGGCAACCAGGCGCAGATGGACCTTGCGGAGATCGGCTTCGGCCTGCTCGCCGACGAGCGGGTGACGGCGATCGGCTTCCACGTGGAAGGCCTCAAGAACGCCGATACCTTCGCCCGGCTCGCGCTCGAGGCGCGGCGGCGCAAGGTGCCGGTGATCGCCCTCGCCATCGGCCGGTCGGAGCAGGCGCGCTCGCTCACCATGTCGCACACCGCGTCCCTCGCCGGCGAGATGGCGGGGACGCGCGCCTTCTTCGCCAAGCTGGGTGTGCCGCTGGTGCACTCGCTGCCGGATTTCCTGGAGACGCTGAAGCTTCTGCACGTCCACGGACCGCTGCCGGGCAGCGACATCTGCTCCATGAGCTGCTCCGGCGGCGAGGCGGCGCTGATGGCCGATTCCGCCCACAGCCTCGGAGTCCGGTTCCGGCCGCTGACGCCCGAGCAGAAGCGCGCCGTGGAGGCCACCACCCATCCGCTCGTCACGGTCTCCAATCCGCTCGACTATCACACCTTCTCCTGGGCCAACGAGGCGGAGATGACCGGCACCTTCACCGCCATGCTGAAGGCCGGCTTCGATCTCTCCATGCTGGTGCTCGACTTCCCGCGCGGCGACCGCTGCTCCGACGCGGACTGGGTCTATTCGGTGAATGCGCTGCAGGCGGCCGCGCGCAGCACCGGCGCCAAGGCGGCGGTGGTGGCCAGCCTGCCGGAGAACCTGACCGAGGCGCATGCCGCCGATCTGATGGCGCGCGGCCTCGCGCCGCTCTGCGGCATCGACGAGGCGCTCGCCGCCGCCGAGGCGGCGGCGGAAGTCGGCAAGGCCTGGCGCAGGCCCGAACCGAAGGTCCTGCCCCCGGCCGGTGGCGGCGCCGGCGCGCCCCACCTGCTGAGCGAGGCCGCGGCGAAGCAGCGCCTGGCCGAGCATGGTCTCGCCGTGCCGAGGGGCCGCGTCGTCCGCGATGCCGAAGCGGCGGCCGTGGCCGCGGCGGAGATCGGATTCCCGGTGGCGCTGAAGGCCCTGGGCGTCGCCCACAAGACCGAGCGGCAGGCGCTCCGCCTCGGCCTCGAGGACGAACGCGCGGTGCGCGAGGCCGCGGCGGCGCTGCTGCCGCTCAGTGCCGCTCAGGGGGGCGACGGGCTGCTGGTCGAGGCGATGATCGACGGCGCGGTGGCCGAGCTCATCCTGGGCGTCGTCAACGATCCGCAATACGGGCTGCTGCTCACGCTGGGCGCCGGCGGCATCCTGACCGAGCTGCTCGAGGACTCGCGCACGCTGCTCCTCCCGGCGACGCGGGAGGAAATCGCCGAGGCGCTGGACGGGCTTCGCGTGGCGAAGCTGCTCAAGGGCTATCGCGGCGGGCCCAATGCCGACATGGCGGCGGCGGTCGACGCCGCCCTCGCGGTCGCCCGCTTCGCGGAGGCCCATGCCGCGGGCCTGCGCGAGCTCGACGTCAATCCGCTGATGCTGCGGGAGGAAGGCAAGGGCGCGGTCGCCGCGGACGCGCTCATCCGCATGGAGGAGTCCGGAACATGAGCGACGTGGTGAAGACGAGGACGGAGGGCGCGATCCTCGAAGTGACGCTGGACCGCCCCAAGGCGAACGCCATCGACCTCGCCACGAGCCGGCTGATGGGCGAGACGTTCAAGGCCTTCCGGGACGACCCGAACCTGCGGGTCGCAATCGTCACCACGGCCGGCGACAAGTTCTTCTGCGCCGGCTGGGACCTGAAGGCCGCCGCCTCGGGCGACGCGGTCGACGGCGATTACGGGGTCGGCGGCTTCGGGGGCTTGCAGGAGCTCCGCGGCCTCAACAAGCCGGTGATCGCCGCGGTGAGCGGCATGGCGGTGGGCGGCGGGTTCGAGCTCGCGCTCTCCGCCGACCTCATCTACGCCGCCGATCACAGCTCCTTCGCCCTGCCGGAGATCAAGGCCGGCACGCTGGCCGACGCGGCGACGGTGAAGCTGCCGAAACGCATGCCCTATCACGTCGCCATGGACCTCCTGTTCACCGGGCGCTGGATGGACGCGGCCGAGGCCCATCGCTGGGGCCTCGTCAACGAGGTCCTGCCGAAGGAACGGCTGATGGACCGGGTGTGGGAGGTGGCGCGCCTTCTCGCCGGCGGGCCGCCGCTGGTCTTCGCGGCGATCAAGGAGGTGGCGCGCGAGGCGGAGGCGATGACCTTCCAGGACGCGATGAACTGGATCACCAAGCGCAAGTTCGCGACTGTCGACATCCTCTACGACAGCGAGGACAACCTGGAAGGCGCCCGCGCCTTCGCGGAGAAGCGCGAGCCGGTCTGGAAGGGGCGGTAGGCGGGAACCTGGGATTTGCGCCCGAAGCACCGGGCAGGTCCCGAGGACCGTGGTTGCCGCCGGAAACTTCTGCCTTGCCGCGCCTCGGCCCGGCAAACTAACGTACGGGCGTAGCAGACGCGCTCCCCTCGGCTTGCGCAGTAATTGCCGGCGCGAGGGGAGCGCCTCGTTGCGCGCAGCGCCCTTCGTCCCCGGCGGGCGATTCTCCGGGGATCTCGGATGTGACAGCAGTATCGGACAATCCTGATGCGATATGAATCTCCGGAGACCGTCGACGCGGCGGTGGCGCTGCTGGCGCAGGAATCGGGCTTCGCCCGGGTCCTCGCCGGCGGCACCGATCTTCTCGTGCAGCTGCGGTCGGGTCTGGTCGAGCCGGATCTCGTCGTGGACATCAAGCGCATCCCGGGCATGCGGCGGATCACCGCCGAGGCGGGCGGCTTCCGCATCGGCGCCGCGGTTTCGGGCGCCGAGCTCGGCGAGCATCCGGAGGTGTCGAAGCTCTGGCCGGGCGTGGTCGAGGCGGCCAATCTCATCGGCTCCACGCAGGTCCAGGGCCGGGCGACCATGGTCGGCAATCTGTGCAACGCCTCGCCGGCCGCCGACAGCGTGCCGGCGATGATCGCCGCCGGCGCGGTCGCCACCATCGTCGGGCCGAAGGGCCGCCGCGAGCTGCCGGTCGAGCAGATCGCCACCGGTCCCGGCAAGACTTCTCTCGCCAAGGGCGAGGTGGTGACCTCGATCTTCCTGCCGGCGCGGCCGCCCCGTTCGGGCGACGCCTATCTCCGCTTCATCCCGCGCACCGAGATGGACATCGCGGTGGTCGGCGCGGCGGTTAGCCTCACGCTGGACGCCTCCGGCACCTGCACGGCGGCGCGCGTCGCGCTCGGCGCCGTCGCGCCGCGTGCGCTGCTGGTGGAGGAGGCCGCGAAGGCGCTGATCGGCACGACGCTGGACGAGGCGGCGCTGTCCCGGCTGTCCGCCGCCGCTTCGGCCGCCTGCAGCCCGATCGACGACAAGCGCGGCACCAAGGAATTCCGCATCAAGGTCGCCGGCGTGCTGGCACGCCGCGCGGCGCAGATCGCACAGGAACGGGCGAGGAGCAAGTAATGGCCGGCTATCACGTCAAGACGACGATCAACGGCGACCCCGTCGAGTTCGTCTGCGATGCCGACGAGACGCTGCTGGACGTGCTGCGCAACCGGCTCGGTCTGACCGGCAGCAAGGAAGGCTGCGGCACCGGCGACTGCGGCGCGTGCAGCGTGCTGGTGGACGACCGGCTGGTCTGCTCCTGCCTGGTGCTGGGCGCTGAAGTGGGCGGCGCCCGGATCTCGACCATCGAGGGCATGGCCGACGGCGACCAGCTGCATCCGCTGCAGCGCAAGTTCCTGGAGCATGCCGCGCTTCAGTGCGGCATCTGCACGCCCGGCATCCTGGTCGCGGCGAAGTCGCTGCTCGAGCACAATCCCGACCCGACCGAGACCGAGGTCCGCTACTGGCTGGCCGGCAATCTCTGCCGCTGCACCGGCTACGACAAGATCATCCGCGCGGTGCTCGACGCCGCCGCCGAGATGAGGAAGGAGGGACGCCATGCCGCTTGAGGAACCGATCGTCCGAACCGACCGGAGCTATGCCCAGCTCGGCACGCGGCCGCTGCGTCCCGACGGCCTCGACAAGGTCACCGGCCGCGCCCGCTTCGGCGCCGATGCGACCGCGCCGGGCATGCTGGTCGGCAAGATCCTGCGCAGCCCGCACGCCCATGCGCGCATCCGCTCGATCGACGCGACCGAGGCGGCGAAGCTGCCGGGGGTGAAGGCGATCGTCACCCGCGACGATTTCCAGGACCGCGACGACGCGCTGCGCGACATCCTGGTCAACGTCATGGCGCGGGAGAAGGCGCTCTACGAAGGCCACACCGTCGCCGCCGTCGCGGCCACCAGCGCGGCGGTCGCGCGCCAGGCTCTGAAGCTCATCAAGGTCGACTACGAGGTGCTGCCGCACGTCACCGACGTCGAGAAGGCAATGGCGCCCGACGCGCCGGTGCTGCATGACAGCCTGTTCACCGTGGGCGTCGATCCCGCCCCGACCAAGCCGTCGAACGTCGCCAAGCGCTCCGAGTTCGGCCATGGCGACGTCGAGAAGGGCTTCGCCGAGGCCGACCTCATCGTCGAGCGGAGCTTCACCACCGAGGCCACCCATCAGGGCTATATCGAGCCCCATGCGTGCCTCGCCAATGTGGGCGGCGACGGGCAGGGCGAGCTCTGGGTCTGCACCCAGGGCCACTTCATGGTGCGCGACACCTGCGCCCAGCTTCTCGGCATGGACGTCTCCAAGCTGCGCGTGACCGCCTCCGAGATCGGCGGCGGCTTCGGCGGCAAGACGACCGTGTTCATCGAGCCGGTGGCGCTCGCCCTGTCGCGCAAGGCGGGACGGCCGGTGAAGCTCGTGATGACGCGCGAGGAGGTGTTCAAGGCGACCGGCCCCACCTCGAGCACCAGCATCTGGGTCAAGATCGGCGTCACCAAGGACGGGCGGATCACGGCCGCCGACTCCGTGCTCAAGTATCAGGGCGGCGCCTTCCCGGGCTCGGCCCACGACATGGGCGCGATGACCGCCTTCGCCTGTTACGACCTCGAGAACGTGCGCACGGTCGGCTACGACGTGGTGGTGAACCGGCCGAAGCAGGCCGCCTATCGCGCGCCCGGCGCCCCGATGGCCGCCTTCGCGGTGGAGAGCGTCATCGAGGAGCTGGCGCAGAAGCTCGGCCTGGATCCGCTCGAGTTCCGCCTGAAGAACGCGGCCAAGGAGGGCACCAAGTCCTCCTACGGCCCGACCTTCCCGCGCATTGGCCTCGTCGAGACTCTGCAGGCGGCCAAGGCGCATCCGCAGTACCAGGCGCCGCTCGGGAAGAACCAGGGGCGCGGAGTCTCCTGCGGGTTCTGGTTCAATTTCGGCGGCCAGACCTGCGTCTCGCTCAACGTCAACATCGACGGAACTGTGACCCTCGCCGTGGGCACGCCGGATATCGGCGGCTCGCGCGCCTCCATGTGTCTGATGGCGGCGGAGGAGCTCGGCATCTCCTACGACCAGGTCCGCACCGTCATCGCCGACACCTCGTCGCTCGGCTACAACGACGTGACCGACGGCAGCCGCGTCACCTTCGCCAGCGGCATGGCGACGATCAACGCCGCCCGCAACGCCGCCAAGGAGCTCTGCGCCCGGGCCGCCAAGATGTGGGGCATCCCGGCCGATGCGGTGGTCTGGGAGAACGGCTGCGCCAAGCCGGCCGGCCCCAATGCCGGCAGCTTCGAGCCGCTCTCGATCAAGGACATCGCGGCCGTGGCCGGCAACACCGGCGGCCCGATCGCCGGCCACTGCGAGTTCAATGCCGAGAATGCCGGGCCGAGCTTCGCGACCCATCTGGTCGATGTCGAGGTCGACCCGGAGACCGGCTTCACGAAGGTGCTCCGCTACACCGTGGTGCAGGACGCCGGCAAGGCGGTCCATCCGAGCTACGTCGAAGGGCAGTTCCAGGGCGGCGCCGCGCAGGGCATCGGCTGGGCGCTCAACGAGGAGTACATCTACGGCGCCGACGGCAGGCTGCAGAACGCGGGCTTCCTCGACTACCGCCTGCCGGTGGCCTCCGACCTGCCGATGATCGACACCGTCATCGTCGAGGTGCCGAACCCGGGTCATCCCTACGGGGTGCGCGGGGTGGGCGAGACCTCGATCGTTCCGCCGCTGGCGGCGATCGCCAATGCGGTCTCTCACGCCGCGGGCGTGCGCATGACGTCGCTGCCCATGTCGCCGCCGAAGATCCTCAAGGCGATCGAGGGCGCCGAGGCCTGAGCGGGTCGCGATGACGGCGGTTCGGCTCAGCGGCACGCTCAAGGCCTATGCGGACGGCAGGGAAACGTTCGAGGTCGCCGGCGGCACCGTGAAGGAGCTGCTGGCCGAATTGGGTGCCCAGTGCCCGAAGCTGAAGCCCCTGCTCGACCAGGGCGTCGCGGTGGCCATAGACGGCCAGATCTACCGCGACGCCTGGTTCCAGCCGGTGAAGCCGGACAGCGAGGTCTACATCCTGCCCAGGCTCGCCGGAGGGTGAGCGCGTCCCCCGAGCGGGATCACGCCGCCTGGGTGCGGCTGTGCCGGCCCTCCCGCACCTCCTCGATGATCTTCGCGACGAAGGCCGGCAGGTCGTCCGGCGAGCGGCTGGTGATGATGCCGCGGTCGGTCACCACCTCCCGGTCGACCCATTTCGCGCCGGCATTCTCCACGTCCTTGCGGATCGACTTGTAGGAGGTGGCCTGCCTGCCCTTGAGCGCGTCCGCCTGGACCAGCAGCCAGGGGCCGTGGCAGATCGCGGCCACCACCTTGCCGCCGTCGAGGAAGCTGCGCACGACCTTCATCGCATCCTCGTCGACGCGCAGCAGATCCGGATTGATCTGTCCGCCCGGAATGACGAGCGCTGCGTAGCTCTGCGGATCGGCATCGGCGATCTTGAGGTCGGCCGGCACCTCCTGACCCCAGTCCTTCATCTTCCAGCCGCGGATCGGCTTGCCGTCGGGCGTCGCTACATCGACCTTGGCGCCCGCCTCGCGCAGCCGGTCGCGTGGCACCTCGAGCTCCGACTGCTCGAAGCCGTTCGTGGCAATGATCAGAATGCGTGCGTCTTCGATTTTCGCCATGTAACGTCCTCCTGAATTTCGGGATCACCCGAAGCAATCTGTTTCGGCAGGCATTGTTCCGATGGGGCGATGGCGTTTTGCCGACCGGCGTATGCATCGCCCGCGCAACTCATGTCCGATGTCAACGACGTGAAGGAGGTAGCGATGCGCCTTGCGACCATGTTGATCCTCGCCGGTGCCGCCGTGGCGGTCGCTGCTCCCGCCACGGGCCAGGAGGCGGCGTCCGCCGCGGCGCAGGGATCCTTCGTCGATCGGGACGGCAAGGAGGTCGGCACTGCTCGCCTCACCCAGACCGGGGGCGGCGTTCTCATCGAGCTGGAGCTGCGCGGCCTCGAGCCGGGCGAGCATGGATTCCATCTCCATCAGACCGGCACCTGCGATCCGGGCGGCGGCTTCGAATCGGCCGGCAGCCATCTCGCGCTCGAGGGCCAGCAGCACGGATACGAAGTCGAAGGCGGCCCGCATTCCGGCGACCTGCCCAATCAGTTCGTCGGCGAGGACGGGGTGATGCGCGCCCATGTGCTGGCAGCCAATATCGCGCTCGAAGGCGACGCCTCCATCTTCGACGCGGATGGCGCGGCCCTGGTGGTGCATGCCGGCCCGGACGACTACAGCTCGCAACCCTCCGGCGAGTCGGGGGATCGGGTCGCCTGCGCGGTGCTCTCCCCGAATTAGCGGACGGGGGCGCGACCGCCGATCAGGCGCGGTCGCGCATCTCCGGCGCGCCGCTCTGCCCCGCGCAATGGGCGCAGCAGAACAGGTCGTCGCCCTTTTCCATGCCGTGGCCGATGATCTTGCAGCCGCAATGGCTGCATTTCGGCGCCATCATCTCGATGGCGCATTCGAAGCTGTCGAAGGTCCAGGAACGCCCGTTCCGCGTCACCTGGAACGTCTTGTCGTAGTCGTTGCCGCACAGATCGCACTTCGCCATGTCACTCTCCTCGCGCGACCGGCCGGGCGCCAGCCGAGGACGTTCTGTGGATTGAAGCGACTCGGTGCGGGATGGGTTCCGGCCGAAGGCGAGGGCGTCAGCGCGGCGGGGGCGCCTCGCGCAGGATCTCCGCCTCGATGACACGGCCAGGCCACGACGCCGGGGCGGGTTCCGGATCCAGTTCCGGCGGCGCGGGCCGGACGCGATAGAGCTTTTCGTCGGTGAAGCCGACGCACAGAAAGGTGCTCTCGTTGCCGAGCTGCGGCCGCGGATTGGGGAGCGCCCATTGCTCGGCCGCCAGCCGTGCGAAGATGGGACTGGGAGCCGCCACCAGCACGCTGCGCCAGATCGGACGGTCCTGCCAGCGCGTATCTCCCGGCTGCGCCGAGGGCTCAATCAGCCAGAGCCGCATCGGGGTCGCCCCCGGCGCGCCTCGGCGCGCCTGGGCCGCATCTGGGTTGGGAGCCTCAAGGTCTCGATAAGCGCTCTTCCTGCCTCGCCGACCGGGTGCGCTGGTCGCCGTGCCCGCCAGCCGTCCCGGATCATTCCCTTCCGTCGATAATTCCACTCCAGACCCGCGCGCCGCCCCGGGCGGGCGCGCGACCATCATAGAGAGCGGGGTCACACATGTCACATGAGGCGCAGACCACGACGGACCACGAAACCATCCGCCGCTGGGCGGAGGAGCGCGGCGGACATCCGGCCGCCGTCGCGGAGACCCACCGGAAGGGCGACGCCGGCATCCTGCGCATCGACTTCGAGGACGGGGAGAAGGACGAAGGGCTGGAGCAGATCTCCTGGGAGGAGTTCTTCGACAAGTTCGAGAGCAGCAATCTCGCCTTCCTGTACCAGGACGAGACCAAGTCCGGCGGCACCAGCCGGTTCTTCAAGTTCGTGCGGCGCGACGAGTCCGGCAGTCGGCATTGAGCGGCGGCAACGCCGCGCCGGCCGCCCGGCGGGGCCGGACCCGTCACGACCCGACGATCGTGCCGCCGTTCGGATGCAGCACCTGGCCGGTCATGTAGGACGCGTCGTCGCTGGCCAGGAAGACGTAGCAGGGCGCCACCTCGTTCGGCTGCCCCGCCCGCTTCATGGGGGCGCCGCCGCCGTGCTTGGCCACGTGGTCGGCCTCGAAGGAGGCGGGGATGAGAGGCGTCCAGATCGGCCCCGGGGCGACCGCGTTCACGCGTATACCGCGCTCCACCAGGGCCTGCGACATGGCCCGCGTGAAGGCGACGATGGCGCCGCGGGTGGCGCTGTAGTCGAGCAGCGTTTTGTGACCCTGATAGGCGGTGATGGACGTCGTGTTGATGATCGCCGCGCCTTCGCGCAGATGGGGCAGCGCGGCCTTGGTCATGAAGAAATAGCTGAACACGTTCGAACGGAAGGTGCGCTCCAGCTGCGCGGCCTCGAGCTCGACCAGGTCGTCCACCTCGTGCTGCTCGGCGGCGTTGTTCACCAGTATGTCGAGGCGGCCGAACCGCTCGACGGTCTGCCGGACGACCTCCTGGCAGAACGCCTCGTCGCCGATGTCCCCGGCCATGCTCAGAGCCTGGGCGCCTTCCTTCTCGATCAGCTTGACCGTGTCGCGCGCGTCCTCGTGCTCGTCGAGATAGGCGAAGGCAATCGCCTTCGCGCCCTCCCGGGCCATGGCGAGGCCGGCGGCCCGGCCGATCCCGCTGTCGCCGCCGGTGATCAGGGCGACGCGCCCGTCGAGCTTGCCGGCGCCGGGGTGCCGGGGCTCGTACTCCGGCCGGGGGGTCATCTCCCGCTCGCGGCCGGGCTGCTGCGCCTGTTCTTGCGGAGGTTGAAGGTTCTCGGCCATGGCTGCGTCTCCTGCCTGGGCGGGTGCGGGACAGAACGTTTCCCCGACGGGGCATGTTCCGATGTGTAAATGCTGCACCCGGCGGAACCAGACCGCTCCGGGTCGTGTTCTCGGAAGTATGGTAGGATTCCAGTAGATTCGCGGCGGACGCTGCCGAGGGAAAGGAGGCGACGTGCAGGACGCGCCCAGGAACCGCAAGCCCGGCGAAGAAGGCGAGAGCCCGGACAGTCCGACGCCCTCCACCCGGCGGAAGCACTGGCAGGACGTGCTCAACGAGCAGCTGCGCGCGCTCTATGAGAGCTACCGCGCCGACGACGTCCCGACGGAGCTCCTCGACCTTGCCGCGCGCATCGAGGAAGCCCAGCGGCAGTCCCGGGGCGAGGCCGGAACGCCGCACAACGGCAGCCACGAAGAGGCGCCCGAAGCCAAGCCCAAGGAATGACGGCTGCGGCGGGCTGCGCGCGCGCGCCCCGCGCGCCATCTCGACATCTCTGCTTCCAGACGATCGCCGAGCCCTTCGGGCACCCCGAAAATGCCGGAACTAAGCCAGTTTCGGGAGTGTTGAGTCGCAAAGGACAGGCGCAGGCAGCGCCGGACAGGCGAAGGAGTTTCGCCGCTTTCCGGCTTGCGCGCGGTCCGGAATCTCTCAGTTGAGGAGCGATCCGATGGCCGAAAGATGGAGGAATGAGCGCTATCGTCCGCAGGACGAACGGGAAGAGCAGGAAGGATATTTCGGCGCCGAGCCGGGTTACGAGGACGAATGGTCGCGCCGCCGGCGCGGCTCCTTCTGGCGCGAGGGCCGGGAGCGCGGGTACCAGGGCGGCATGAGCGAGCCGTACCGCCGCGGCCAGTACGGCAGCGATCAGCGCTGGGGCTGGTCGTCCCATGAAGACCAGGGCTCCCCGAGCAGCTGGACGGGCGGCGAGCGGGGCGGTCGGATGGGGTGGCCCCGCTTCGGCCAGGGCGGCGCCGGCGAGGGTCATGAATGGGGCGGCCGGTCCCGGGGCTGGGAGCGCTATGGCCAGTCCGGGGGCCAGTCCGGCGGCTGGGGCGGCGATTATGGCGACATGGGCGGCGGCATGGGGTTCGAGGGCGAAGGCATGCCCTGGGAGAGCTCCCGCGGCGGCCGGCCCGGCGACGACATGGCCCGCCGCATGGGCGACTGGCGCCAGCATCAGGAAGGCGGCGGCCAGTACGGCCGGTCGCACGGACCGCATCGCGGGCGCGGGCCGCGCGGCTATTCCCGTTCAGACGAACGGATCCGGGAGGACGTGAACGACTGCCTCTGCGACGATCCGTTCATCGACGCTTCCGATGTCGACGTCCAGGTCTCGAAGGGCGAGGTCACCCTGTCCGGGACCGTCGACAGCCGCGAGGCCAAGCGGCGCGCGGAGGATCTCATCGAGAACATCTCCGGCGTGCGCGAGTGCCAGAACCACCTGCGCATCAAGCGCGAGCAGGAGGCCGGCAGCAGCGGCAGCACGCAGCAGCGCACCGGCCAGCAGCGCGCCGGATAGTCGCGCAGGCTCGGATCATCGGCCGGGCCGGCGGCCGCAACGCCGCCGGCCCGGTTCATTTCCCGGTCGAAAGTTCAGCAACGACAGGAGCGGCTTTGGCGCGTATCCGCCTGCGCCGTACGGCGAACAGGGCGGCGACGGCCGCCTCTCCCTGGGAGAGATAGCGTCCCGGCCTGTGCCGGAACAGCCGCTCGATCTCCCCCGCCGAGAAGGCGTCGACCAGCCGCCGGTGGACATAGCTCTTGCGCGCGACCGCGGGCGTGTTGCCGAGCAGGGACGCGATCTCCCGCATCACGGCGGCGATCTGGCGGCGCGAGGCCGTCTTGCTGCTCGCGTGGTCGAGCCCCCGGAACCGCTCGGCGGCGGCGGCCGTGGCGGCGAGGGTGCGGAAATCCTTCGCCGTCACCGCGCCGCCGGAGACCTCCTGGAGGTAGGCGTTCGCATCGGCGGCGGTCACCGGCCGCAGCTTGCCTGACCCGTTCCTGTACTGGAACAGCCGCGCCCCCGGCAGGCGGCAGAACTCCTCATAGGCCTCGGCCAAAGCGGGCGAGACGACCTCGCAGCGATGCAGCTGCCCGCCCTTGCCGCGGAAGGTGAGGCAGAGCCGGTCGCCGTCCCGGCTGACGTTGCGCTTGAGCAGCGTCGCCGCACCCCGGCTGCGGCCGGAATGGACATAGTCCTCGGAGCCGATGCGGATATGCGTCTTGTCGATGAGGAGGACGACCGCGGCGAGCGACTTGCGGCGCGACGGGACCGGCCGGCGCAGGTCGCGCGCGGCGCGGCGGCGGATGCGGGGCAGCGCCGCGCAGAGCTCCGCCAGGCGCTCGACCTTGCGCTCCTCGCGCACCTCCTCCCAGCCGGGGTGATAGCGGTACTGGGTCCGGCCGGCCTCGTCCCGGCCGATCGCCTGGATGTGGGCGTCGGGGTCGGCGGCGATTCGCACCTCCGCATAGGCCGGCGGGATGGCGAGCGAGCGGATCCGCTCCAGCGTCGCCCGATCGGTCACCCGCCGCCCGGCCTCGTCGACATAGGCGAAGCCGCGGCCGCATTTGCGGCGGCGGATGGTGAGCGCCTCCGGCTCCGTCAGGCGAAGCTCGGTCTCGGTCTCGGCGGTGACGATCGAAGGCTGTTCGGACATCGGGTTCGATGGCTGTCCTCGTGTCAGCGCAGGTCGTCCCGGGGCACGATGGAGATGCCGCCGCTGATCTCGAGCACCGCGTACTTGATCTGGTCCAGCCGCTCGAGCCCGCGCGACGAGCGCGCCGCTTCGAGAACGTCCTCGTCGTCGATTCGGGCCCGGCGCATCCGCTCCCTGAGCGGCCGCCCGTTTTCGACGACGATCATGGGCAGGCCGTCGAGCACCTTGGCGAGCCGTGGGAACCGCCGCTTGCCGAGCGACAGGAGAACGTCGAGGGTGACGAGCGCGACGATGGCGAGCACGCCGTTCGTGACGGAGAAGTCGTCGCCGAGCAGCGCCTGCTGCGTCGCCTCCCCGATGATCAGCAGCAGCACGAAGTCGAAGCTCGTCATCTCCGCGAGCGACCGGCGCCCGGCGAGCCGGAAGATCAGGAGCATCAGGGCATAGATGGCGAAGGCGCGGAACACGACGTCCATGATGGCCTCCTCTCGCGCGCTCAGGGATAGACGAGCTGGCCCACCTCGGCGGCGGACGGCCCGACGGAAAAGCCCGTGCGGATCCATCCGACCGTGTCGGGGCGTACGGTCAGCGTCACGACCAGGGCGGAGCCGTCAGGCGGGGCGGCAAAAACCAGGGAGACATGCTCTGGCGAGCCGGAGCTGCGAACCGGCGCGGGCTGCATGGTGTCGACCAGGAAATCTCGCAGGAAGCTGCTGTCGATCCTGAGCTCGGTCTCGGCCGAGGCCGGCGCGATCCGCAGCCGGAAGGTCGCCGTCGCGCCATTCCGCAGGAACCGCCCCGCCTCGACCGCCAGCCGCCCGTCAGGGCTTTCGAACGTGCCGGTGCTGAGCGGTCCGACGGAAAAGAAACCCGCCACCGCGAGACAGAGGACCAGCACCATCGCCGCCCAGCCGATCCGCTGAACACGCCACGAGCGGCGCTGGAACGCCATGTCCTCTTCTATCGGATATCGCCGGCTTGCCCATTCGTCGACGGTATCCTGCGGCTCAGCCGCCATGTCCGGATGCTCCGTGCCGACCCGAACCGCCGGGAAGCCGCGTCACCGATCGGCGCCCCGCGTGGCCAGAGCCGGCCCGATCACCGGCAGGAGCGGCGATTTCGGCTTGGCGGCGCGAGCGGCTGCTATGCCCGGGCGCGGTCGCTCCAGGGTACGGCTGAACCAGTCGATGGTGCTCTTCAGGCCTTCGCGAAGCGGGATGCGCGGCAGCCAGCCGAGCAGCTCGGCCGCCAGCTCGATGTCCGGCCGGCGGCGCTGCGGGTCGTCCTCCGGCAGGGGACGATAGATGACCGACATGTCGCTCCGGGTCAGCTGTGCCACGATCTCGGCCACCTCCAGGACGGTGAACTCGCCGGGATTGCCGAGATTGACCGGGGTGGCCGGCGGCCGATCGATCGTCATGAGACGGCGCATCCCCTCGATCAGGTCGGAGACGTAGCAGAACGAGCGGGTCTGCTTGCCGCTGCCGTTGATGGTGAGCGGCTCGCCGCGCAGCGCCTGGGTGATCAGGTTGGAGATGATGCGCCCGTCATCCGCCCGCATCCGCGGGCCATAGGTGTTGAAGATGCGCGTGACGCGCACGTCCGCGCGCTTCATGCGCAGGAAGTCGTAGCAGATCGCCTCCGCGACCCGCTTGCCTTCGTCGTAGCAGGCCCGCGGGCCGGTCGAGCTGACGCAGCCGCGATAGCTCTCCGGCTGCGGATGGACCTCGGGGTCGCCGTAGACCTCGCTCGTCGAGGCGTGAAGGAACCGTGCGCCGAGCCGTGCCGCCAGGTCGACGAGGTTCAGCGTGCCGACGACGTTGGTGGTGACCGTGTGAACCGGGTCCTTCTGGTAATGGATGGGCGAGGCCGGCGAGGCGAGATTGTAGATCTCGGTCACGTCCGGCATGGAGGGAAGCGGGGAGCGGACGTCATGCTCCATGAGCGCGAATCGCGGCTCGCCCGCCAGATGCTCCACGTTCGGCATGCGCCCGGTGTAGAAGCTGTCGACGCAATAGACGCGGTAGCCGTCGGCGATCAGCCGGTCGCAGATCGCCTCGATCCGCGGGGCCCAGCATCGGGTGGCGGTGGCGGGGCGCAGCGCCGGGGCCATCGCCGCGCGTTCGGCCTTGTGCGCCGCGCCGTCCTTGCGCATCAGCGTGTGGCTCAT
>DAIMFL010000014.1:25786-41883 GCA_036724615.1 Alphaproteobacteria bacterium
GTCGACGCAATAGACGCGGTAGCCGTCGGCGAGCAGCCGGTCGCAGAGATGCGATCCCAGGAAGCCGGCGCCGCCGGCGACGATGGCGGCGGGGACCTGCCGCCGGAACCGGTGCTGGCCGTTGCCGCTTCGGGGGCCCGGCGTTCGCGAGACTCCGCCCTCGACCGGCGGGACGCTCGGCGCGGCGGAGTCGCCCTGGAGCCGCGTCGCGTCGCGCCGCGGCTCTGCATTCGCTCCTCGCGATTCGGGCATGGCATATCTCCTATATGCGGATCTTCTGCGGTCGTGACAGGCCGGCAGCTTCGAATGCCATCTCCAGGTCCCTTGCGCGGTCGTGACCGGTGTGGTTGGCAAGCACGATCTCCCTCGCTCGTGCCGCGATGGAACTGATGGTGGACGGATCGAGGCGGGCGAGGGCGGTCTCGACGTCGTCTGCGTCCTCCACCGCGACGATCGCCTCGTTCTCCGGGAAGAAGCTGTCGAGCCCTTCCCAGCGGTCGCTCAGTATCACGGCGCCGCAGGCCGCGGCTTCGAACAGCCGCACGCTCGGCGACCAGCCCGTCGCCAGCATGTTCCTGCGCGTCAGGTTCAGGGCGAAGCGCAGCCGGCTGTAGAAGCTCGCATGCGCGCTCGGCGGCACGTGCTCGATGAGCTCCACATTGCCCGGCCAGTCGATCGAGTCGGGGTACTGCGCGCCGGCGACGACGAAGCGGCGGTCGGGCAGGCGGCGTGCGGTCTCGATCAGGAGGCGCTCCAGCGCCGGCTGACGATCGGCGCTGTACGTCCCGAGATAGCCGAGATCCCAGCGCTTGGGCTCTCCGGTCGGCCGATAGATGGACGGATCCACCATGCAGTAGAAGGGCCACGGCAGGCGCGCGCCGTAATCGCGGCGCAGCCGCTCGAGCGTGGGCCCCCCGGTGAAGGAGAGATAGAAGTCGAACGCCGGGACCAGCGCGGGCGACAGATACTCCTCGTCGCGCGCATCGAGCTTTGCGAGGGTCACGGGCGTATCGATGTCGTAGAAGCCGACGAGGCCGGTCGCCCAGCCGAGCACCAGCCGGGCCACGGCGCATCCCTGCGGCACGAACGACCCCACGATCACCACGTCGGCCTCGCTCAGCAGCCGCCGGTGCCGCCGCGCGAGATCGTCGAGATCGCCGTACAGGTCGAGCCGGCAGAAGCTCGGATAGAGCAGGTCGGCGTTGGCGGCGTACCAGGGCACGTCGCGCTCCAGGAAGACGACGTCGTGGCCGCGCTCGGCGAGCGCCCTGAGCAGCGCCCGATAGGTGGTGGCGTGCCCGTTGCCCCAGGACGAGCTGAGCGACAGGCCGAGAAAGACGATCGAGAGACTGCGTCCGTTCACGCTGCCGCCTCCGCTCGCTTCACCGACAGCAGCCGGCGGATCAGGGCGTCGGCCACCGTGGCGCGCCTGTCGTAGCTGTGCTCGGCGAGCATCCGCGCCCGCGCGCGGGCGCCGATGCGGTTCGCCTCTTCCGCGCTCAGGCTCTTCACGCAATCCGCCACGTCCTGGCCGTCCCGCGCGACGAGGATCTCCTCCCCGGGGCTCAGGAAACTGTCGATGCCCGGCCAGTCGTCGGTGATCAGGCAGGCGCCGGCTCCCGCCGCTTCGAAGACCCGGGTGGGCGGCGAGCAGCCGTACTCCGCCATGCTCTGCCGGTTGATGTTGAGCACGGCGCGCGCGGTGCAGTTGAAGGCGTTGTGATCGGCGGTCGGCACGTGGCCGAGCAGCTGCACGTTGTAGGGGACCCCATGCGGCTCCCAGCCGGCGCCGCCCAGCAGGAAACGGTGCGCCGGCGCCTGCCGCGCCGCCGCGAAGAAGAAGCTCTCCACCCGCGCCTCGCGGTCCGGCAGCCGGTTGCCCAGGAATCCGAGATCGGCCTCGAAGCGCGGATCGGGCGGGACCGGATGCACGTCGTCCGGGTCGAACCCGTTGTAGATCAGCTGGCATTCGCGCGCGCCGAACGCCTTGTAACCGTCGATCACCGCCTGGCCGCCGCCATAGGTGAGGACCGCGTCCAGCTCGGGAAGACGGTGGCGCAGCGGCGCGTCCGGCGATTCCCGCAGCTCGGCGAGGGTCGCCGGCGCATCGACGTCCCACCAGATCTTCAGCGCGTCGAGCCTGGCAGAGGACATGGTGAGGGCGAGAATCTCGTCGTCGAATACGCCCACACCGCTCGCCTTGATCACCACGTCGGCCTTGGCCGCCTCGGAAGCCGCGGCGCGCACCCCGTCGAGCGTGGGCGAGAAGATGACGACATCGCACCAGGGCGGCGCCGTCATGTCGCTCCTGTCGTGGCGTCCGAAGGCGCGCGGCTCGTAGAAGGTGACGCGGTAGCCGAGCCGGGCGAGAGCCTTGATCAGCCCCCGGTAATAGGTGGCGGCTCCGTTCCAGTAGCTCGACAGGAGGCTCGATCCGTAGAACGCGACTTTCATTCCGCTGCGGCCCAATGCTCGAGGGAGGAGGGGGAGTCGGTCGCCCGAAGCTCGGCGAGGATCGTGAACAGTTCGTCGACCCTGTGAGCGCAGGTATGGCGGGAGAGAATGCGCGCCAGCCCGTTCAGGCGAAGCTCCTGCGCCAGCTCCCGGTCGGCGAGAACCCGCGCGAGCTGCGAGGTCATGGCGTCCGGCGAGCCGGCGGTCAGGTAATCCTCGCCGGCGCGGAACAGCTCCTCGACGTCGTCCCAGGGCGCGCATATCAACGGTATTCCGCAGGCCAGCGCCTCGAAGACGCGGATGGTCGGAATGCCCGGGAGCTGCGCGACATAGGGGCGCCGCGGCACGTGCACGGTGACGCGATGCCGCGCGAAGGCTTCCGGCACGTCGGCATTGGCGAGCCAGCCGCGATACTCGATGCCGGCATTCCGCAGCTCGGAAAGCGCGTCCTCCGGATAGCGCACGCCGTGGATCGTGGCCGAAAGGCCGAGCTGTCGGACCGGCTCCAGCAGATAGGCGCGCAGCGTGTCGCTGCGCTCGCCGTCCCCCCAGTTGCCGACCCAGATCAGGTCGCGCCCGGGCGCGATCTCCGGATGCGGGCGGAAGACGCGGGTGTCCGCCGCCTCGTGCCAGGTGAAGACCTGCCGCCCCCAGCCGCGCCCGCGATAGAGCTCCGACAGCACCTCGCCGAAGGCGAGGACGCCGTCATAGCCGTCGAGATCGAGACCGGCGACGGCCGTGTCGGCCGAGACCGCCCGGTGGTGCGTGTCGTGAAACAGCAGCGTATAGGGCGCGCCGGCCCGCCGCGCCGCGCCGAGGCGGGCCACCAGATCGGGATCGGTCCATTCGTGGACGAGCACCACGTCGGCCCGGTCCAGCATGGCGGGGAGATCGGGGGCGGGGCCATAGGTCTCCGCCTTCAGCTCTGGGAAGCGCCGATGGAAAGCGGCGACCGCCGCCTCCCCCTGGTCGGCAATCAGGTTGCGCCGGCTCCAGCCGTCCGCCGGCTCATAGGCGATCGCTTCGTGTCCGCGGGCCACGAGCTCGCTCATCACGCCCCGCAGGAAATGCGCATTGCCGTGATTCCAGTCGGAAACCAGCGAATGCGTGAAGACCACGAAGCGCATGGCCGGACTCCTCAGGCGGCCCGGCTGTGCGCGGACACAGCGCTCGTATAGGCGTCCATCAGCCCGGCGGCCTGCCGGGGGATGGTGTAGCGCAGGGCCGTCTCCCGCGCGGCACGGGCCAGGCGCTCTCGCGCATCCGCATCATCCGCCAGGAAGTCGATCGCCTTGGCGATGGCGTCGGGGTTGCGCGGATCGACGAAGACCGCCGCCCGGTCCCAGAGCTCGCGGAAGGTCGGGATGTCGGAGAGGACGAGCGCGGCCCCGGCGGTCGCCGCCTCCAGCACCGCCAGGCCGAACGGCTCGTAGAGCGACGGCGAGACGAAGATCGGCGCGCGCGCGAGCCAGCCGCGCATGTCGTCGTAGCGCAGGTCGCCGGCCCAGCCGACGGAATGGAAAGTCGCGGCGGTGCCGTTCGGCCCGATGAGCGGACCCGCCGCATAGACCGGGCAGTTCGTCCGGGCGGCTGCGGCATCCAGAATCCGGGCATTCTTGCCGTCATCCCACCAGCGCCCGACCGCCAGGGCGAAGTTCCCCTTCGCATCCGGATCGATCGGCGCCGTGCCGTTCTCCACGATGCGCAGCTGCGGCAGCGGTCCGTAGGCCCCGCACAGCGCCGTTCCGAAGGCGCGCGTCGGCACGACGATCGCATCCGCCGCGGAGAAGCCGGCCTTGATGGTGCGCACGTACCAGTTCCAGTCCTCGGGGAAGCGCGACTGCCTGACCGCCGCCCACCAGGTCGCCAGGCAGGAGTGAGCTCCGACGACGCAGGGCAGCTCCTGCTCCAGGAAGCCTGCCACGGCCGGTGCGTTGAGATGGAGCACCGAGGGGCGCCAGTCGCGGACCAGCTGCTCGATCGACTTGGCGGTGGCGTGAATCGCTTCCGTGTCGTCCGCCATCCAGTCGAGCTCCGCCTCCAGGCAGACGAGCTCGAGCCCGGCGCGGGCCGCCTCCTGATGCTGGCCGGGGGACGGCGCGGGCCCGATGCAGGCCAGCGCGACTTCGGCGCCCTGCCGTTTCAGCTCGGCGCAGGCGTCCATGGCGTATCGCCAGACGCCGCCGACGGAGTCCGTGGTCATCAGGATGCGCAGGGGCCGCGTGTTCAGCGGAAGCATGATGTCTCCAGGCTGCGAAGGTCGGAGGGGTGCTCGTTCTGGATGTCGCTGAAGCGCGCGACGGAGTTCAGGTAGTGCTCGTGCGCACGCTCCCAGGCGTCGTCGTCGGGCTCGCCCCAGAGCTGCCGGTAGCTGGGCGAGGCGGGATAGGGGAAAAGCGGCACCGGATCGTTCGCCCAGACGCCGTTGCGCTCCAGCCGTTCGCGCCAGCGCGCAATGGTCTCGGGATCGTCCTCCTCCGTGCCGATCAGATTGGCCTGCACGAACGGCACGTGGCGGCGGGCCTCGATCAGGCGGTCGGCGAGCTGCTCGTTGTCCATCCGGCAGCGCTTCTGCAGGGCCGCGCGGCCTTCGACGCTCAGGCTCTCGACGCCGGCCTCGATCGAGACGCAGCCGGCGCGGCCCAGCAGCTCGAGCTGCTCCGGTCTCCAGAGATCGATGCGCATCTGCACGCCGAAGGCGATGTCGCGTTCGGCGAGCGCCCGGAGCAGCGGCTCCTGCGGCAGGAAGATCTCGTCGACGAAGTAGATGTAGGTCACGCCCTGCGCGATCAGCCGGTCGATCTCGGCGAGCAGGTTCGGCAGCTCGCGCTTGCGATAGGCGTCGCGGAAGTCGAGCTTGGCGCAGAAGCTGCAGGCGAAGGGGCAGCCGCGCGAGGCCTCGACCTCGGCGCCCGGCCCGTCCGGTGCCGCATCGAAGCGGTGATGATGGTGGCGGTGGCCGGTCAGCCATTCCTGCGGCCATTCGAGCGGCGGGTGGTCGACGAACCCCGACGCGTGCGGCCCGCCGGTCACCGCGAGCTCTCCGTCCGAGAGATACGCGAGGGACGGAATGGCGGCGGGCGCGTCGCCGTCGGCCAGGCGGGCGACGATCTCCTCGCATTCGCCGCGCACCACGATGTCGGCGGCGAGCTTGCGCAGCACCGCGCGCGGCGTAGTGGAGCCGTGCGGGCCCACCGCCACGATTCGGCCGCCGGCCCGATCGAGCTGGCGGACGAGATCGGCGGGGACGCGGAGCTCCGGCGGCGGGCAGCGCCAGAACAGATAGGTCGGCGCCGTGGTGACGACCGTGAGATCGGGCGCGAAGCCGGCCACGCTCCGCGCGATCTGCGCGTTCCCGATCCCGGCCAGATGGCCGTCGACGAGCAGCACGTCGTGGCCGCGCTGGCGCAGCAGGGCGGCCGTATAGCCGAGCTCGAGCGGCAGATGGGGCTCCCGGCAGCCGAAATAGATGCTGCCGGCATAGTCCCAAGCCGGATTGACCAGGGCGACCCTCATGCCGAGAAGCTCCGTTCGGCCGGCGGCGGCGGGACGGCCGCGCGGTGTGCGGCGGCCCAGCCCATGAGGTCGGCGACGCCCTCGCGCCAGCCGATCCGGGGCGCCCAGCCGGTGGCGTCGCGCAGCCGCTTCGTATCGGCGACGAAATAGAGCTGATCGGCAGGGCGCGGCGGCTCGTGCCGGCGGCGCACCGGCCGGCCCGTCTGCTGCTCGATCTCGCGCAGCATGGCGATCAGGCTGACGGCGTTCTCGACGCCGCCGCCGAGATTGAACGCCGTCCCGGCGAGGTCGTCGGCATCGGCGAGGACGGCGAGATAGGCCCGCACCGCGTCCGTGACGTGGAGAACGTCGCGCACCTGGCGTCCGTCGCCGAACAGGGTGATCTCCTCGCCGTCGATGGCGCGGAACAGGAAATGCGCCACCCAGCCCTGCTCCTCCGTGCCGAACTGGCGCGGCCCGTAGATACAGCTCATGCGCAGCACCACCGCGGGCAGGCCGTAGCACTTGGCGTAGTCGAGCACGTACTGGTCGGCCGCACCCTTGGAGCAGCCGTAGGGAGTCGAGAACTGCAGCGGCCGATCCTCGCCGATGCCGCGCAGCCGGATGGCGCGATCGGCCGGCGCGTGGGCCTCGGCCAGCGCCTCGAGCTGGAGCCCTTCCAGCGTGCCGTAGACCTTGTTGGTGCTGGCGAAGACGAGCGGCACCGGTCGCGGCCGCCGGCGCAGCGCCTCGAGAAGATGCAGCGTGCCCGCGGCGTTGATCGTGAAGTCCTCGACCGGGCTCTCGAGGCTTTCGGTCACGGCCACCTGCGCGGCCAGATGGACGACGGCGGACGCGGCGTCGACAGCCTCCGCGACGGCGCTGGTGTTGCGGATGTCGGCGACGCGGATGGCGACGAGATCGCCGTGCCGTTCGCGCAGCCAGTCCGCGTTCGCCGTGACGCCTGGGCGGCTGAGATTGTCGAGAACGATCACGCGGCGCCCGGCGGACAGCAGCGCGTCGGCCAGGTTGCAGCCGATGAACCCCGCGCCTCCGGTAATGAGGATCTGGCCGGACTCCGCGGGCGAGCCGCGCCCGGGGCTTCCTGCGCCCGATCCGGACTGCGCCGTCATAGGACCAGACCCCGGTCTTCCAGTTCCCGATGCGCCTGCGGCACCCGGTCGTTCACCTGCTGCCGCACGATCCACGCGACGAGGTCGAGCACGCTGTCCTCCAGGAACAGCGTCGGCTCGAAGCCCAGCACGTGGCGCGCGCGCGATATGTCGGCGAAGCAATGTCGTATGTCGCCCGCCCGCGACCGGTTGAGGACGTCGGGCCGGATGTCCTCGCGCCCCATCGCCCGCGCCAGCAGCCGCGCCACCTCGGCGACCGCGTAGCTGCGGCCGCTCCCGATATTGAGGATCTGGCCGGTTGCCGCCGGCGTCTCCATGGCGAGACGGAACGCGCGCGCGACGTCCTTCACGTGCACGAAGTCGCGCCGCTGCAGCCCGTCCTCGAAGACGAGCGGCGGCTCGCCCTTGAGGAGGCGGCCGGCGAAGATGGCGAGCACGCCGGTATAGGGGTTCGACAGAAGCTGTCCCGGCCCGAAGACGTTGAACAGGCGCAGGGCGACCGTCTCGATGCCGTAGGCGGCGCCGACCACCCGCACCAGCTGCTCCTGGACGTACTTGGACAATGCGTAGACGGAGGCGAGATCCGGCTGCTTGGTCTCGTCGGTCGGCACGGGCGCGAGGCGCTCCCCGTGCGGGCCCTTCGGCTCCCACTCGCCCCGGCGGATATGCTCCAGCCGCCGCGCCACGCCGTCGCAGCGTGTCCCGTCCTCGGTGGCGTACAGCCCCTCGCCATAGACGCTCATCGACGAGGCGACCACGACGCGCATCCGCGGCCTGCCGATCAGCTGCTGCATCAGCACGGCGGTGCCGAGATCGTTCGCCGACACGTAGCGCTCGATCTCGTACATGCTCTGGCCGACGCCGACCTCGGCCGCCAGATGGAACACGCCGTCCACGCCCTCCAGCGCCTGGCGGAGAGCCGACGCGTCACGCACGTCGCCCTCATGAAATCGGGTTCCGAATGGGAACCCGAGATCTGCCTGAGGCTGGTGGGCCTGTTCGACCAGGCTGTCTAGGACACGTACGCGGTGGCCTGCAGCGATCAGTTCCGCGCCGAGATGGCGGCCGATGAAACCGGCGCCCCCCGTGATCAAGTACGTCGCCATTCAGAATCACCCGACCGGTTGACCCCGAGAGACTGGGTGTCATGGGCTGGAGTCGGGTTTTTAAACTTGCCGCGACGTGAAAAGGTTCCTGCATCTTTGTAGATGCTGACGGTTCCTCCCGGGGCCTCCGCTTCGCGAAGAGCGGACGCCTAGAAGCGCCGCCCCTGATCGTGCAGAAAATCGTCGTCTTCCTTCACGTCGAGAAGTTCCAGCAGCCGCACCCGCCCGCGGCTGACACGGCTCTTGATCGTTCCCAAGGCGCAGCCGCAGACGCTCGCCGCCTCCTCGTAGCTGAGACCCGCGCCCCCGATCAGGATCAGCGCCTCGCGCTGGTCGGCCGGCAGCCGTTCCAGCGCGTCGTGCACCGCCTTCACCTTGAGCGACCATTCCTGCACGGGCTCGGAGACGTTGCCGCCCGGCTGCTCGAGCGAGGAGGAGATTTCGCGGCGCGTCTTGCGGTAATTCGAGTAGAAGGTGTTCCGGACGATGGCGAAGAGCCAGGCCTTCAGGTTCGTCCCCGGCGAGAACTGGTGGATGTTGCTCAGCGCCCGCAACAACGTCTCCTGCAGAAGATCGTCCGCTTCGGCCGAGTTCCTGGTCAGGGTGCGAGCAAAGGCGCGGAGGGAGGGCATCAGACGGATGATTTCGCCCTGGAGCACCGGTCCTTGGCGGCCGTGTTGCCCGGGCTGCGGAGAGGTCGCTTCATGTTCCATGAACATCGCTCCGCCACTTGTCACAGGCGGCGGCCCTGGGGCTGGAGTAAGATTTGAACCCTGCCGCGTCGAGCATCGGCAGGAACAGAAAGCAGCTCTTCCCTAGTTGACGGTGGGTTGCAGCAATTATTCCGTGGGACGCGCGAAGGCGGCTCACCTACGGACCCGCTCCTGACCGCGTCGCAGCACATGCAGATCGCCCGGGATCCCGCCGGCCGTAGGCCCGGCGAGAGGGGCGGTTTCGTCTGTGCCGGACGTTCAGCTTCCGGCGGTCAGACGTCTCGGCCCCAGGCAGTGGAGGCGACGGTGTTGACGGGACAGATCACCCGACGGGTTCCATCGCTCCGGCGCTATGCCGGGTGCCTGACAGGGTCTGCGGCCAGGGGCGACGCGCTCGTCTTCTCCACGCTCGCGGCAGTGCTGGGCGGGCGCGTGGAGTTCCGGCTTGTCGCCGGCCCGCGGCTCGCCCTTCTGCGCGCGCTGCATGAGATGTGGGACCCGGCCGAGGATCCGCGCGGCTGCGATCTGCCCGGTTCCGCCGTCCGGCTGCTGCAGCTTCTGGCCCCGCTCGCCCGGGCGGCCGTCATGCTGACGCGGCTCGAGGGGCTTACGACGGTCGAGACGGGCTTCGTCCTGCGCATCGAAGCGCGCGAGGTGCAGTACCGGCTGCAGCAGGCGGAGCGGGAGCTCGCCAAGGTGCTCGCGCGGCGGGTGCTGATCGTCGAGGACGACGCCTTCACCGCGCTCGAGCTGGAGGACCTGGTCACCGCGCTCGGCCACAGCGCCATCGGCCCCGCCATGACCCGTGACGAGGCCGTTTCGCTCGCCATGCAGGAGGAGCCGGACCTGATCCTGTCGGACGTGCAGCTCGACGAGCGCCATGCCGGCATCAGCGCGATGGAAGAGATCCGCTATCGCATGAACGTGCCGGTGATCTTCGTCACCGCCTACCCGGCCAACTTCGCCGACCGCGTCATCCTCGACAACAGCTACGTGGTGCCGAAGCCCTTCTCCGACGGGGCGATGATGAGCGCCATCACCCACGCGCTCCGCTTCAGCCCGTCCGGTCGCTGAGCGGCTGCGGGCGGGAGACGGCGAAACCCGGGGCCGGGCTTCGCCGTCGCTCGCACTCAGACGCGCTCGTCGATCGCCTGGATCTCCTGCCAGTGCTCCTGCATCGTCGGCAGCCTGTCCGCCGCGAATTCCCGCAGCTCGTCGTCGGTTCCGGTCTGCGCGTAGCTGCGGAACTTCTGCACCGTTTCCTCGTGTGCCTTCGTCTGCATCTGGATGTAGAGCTGGTCGAATTCCGCGCCCTCGGCCTCCTCGAGCGCCGCCAGCGCCTGGCGATGCTTGGCGCTGAGAGCGCCGGTGCCGGTCGCCATCCCGCCGCCGGAGGTCGTGGACATGGACGAGTCGTGCGCCTGCGAGAATTCCTGCTCCGCCTGGGTGTGATCGTCGATCATCTGCTGGGCGAAGTCGCGGACCTCCTGGCTCTCGGCACGCTCCAGCGCCAGCTGGCTCGACAGGATCTCGAACTGGTTGGCGCTCGCCACGTCGCGCGCGAACTCCTCGTCCGGCAGCGTCGTCCCCGCAGCCGGCTGCATCTCCTCTTCCGGGGACAGGGGTTCACCCTCCAGGACCGTGTCCTGTTCCTTGTTTCCCTCGAGCTCCGGCTCCTGCTGGTCGAGCGCCGTGCCCTCCGCCCCCGGGTCCGTCTGGCCCGGCATGCCCTGGCTGGCATCCTGATTGGCCGGCGCGGACTGGCCGGGAGCGCTCTGGTCGGACTCCTGGTTCGCCGTCCCGCTGTCCTGTGCGTAGGCGGTTGGCGCGAGCATCAAGAACGCCGCGGACGCCAACATCCAATTCCTGATCGTCATGGTACTGCTCCTGCGATTTCCACTGCGCGCCTCGGCGCGGCTCTTCGTATGGCCATGCAACGACGCGCCGAGACGGCCGGTTCCGGAATCCAGGTCGCAATCCGATATGTGAGACAGGTTCCCACGAAGCCTGACGGCGTAGTTCCGCAGGCGGTTAATTTTCCTAACGGCTCTCAATTGGATTCTCGGCAGGGAACCGCGCCTCGGCACCGTCACGCTGCTCGAGGTTCTGCTCATCCTGGATGAGCCATGGCGTGGGCTGCGCGCCCGGCCGCTCCTGCCGCGGCTCGATGAAGACCGCCTCCGCCCTCAGCGCCGCCAGGCGATCACCACCCCGCCCAGGATCAGAACGGTGGCGAGGCCGAGCACCAGGGTCGGGCGCTCGCCCAGCAGGAAGAAGGCGAGGACGAGGCCGGAGAGCGGCTGCAGGAACTGGATGGTCGCGATGCGCCCGATTCCGCCTTTGGCAAGGGCCCAGTACCAGCCGACATAGCCCAGGATCGAGGTCACCCAGGCGATGAAGGCGACCGCGCCCCAGGCCAGCGGGCTCGCCTGGGGCAGGAGACCCAGAAGCCAGGTCGCCTCGCCGCCGGCCGCGCCGGTGAAGGGCAGGATCGGCGCCACCACGACCGAGGCGGCCGAGATGCCCCAGAGCGTCGTGCCGAGGCTGGCGTAATGGGCCTGGGCGAGCCTTGCGCCGGCGACATACCCCATCGCGGCGAACAGGCTCGCGACCAGGATCAGCACGTCGCCGAGGAGCGACGCCTCCGGCTGACCGGCGCCCGACGGGACACGGCCGGTGATCAGCAGCACCTCTCCTGCGAAGGCGACCGCGCAGCCGATCCACCAGCGCCCGGCCGGCCGCCTGCGCTCGACAGCGGCGGCATAGAGCCCGGTGAGGATCGGCAGCACGGCCAGGATCAGCCCGCCATGCATGGCCGAGGTCATCTGCTGGCCGATGCTGAACAGCAGCGGAAAGGCGACGAAGCCGCAGAAGCCGGACAGCGCGAGGGGCCGCCACAGCCGGCCGCGCGGCGGCGCGATCCTGAGCGCGAGGGCGAGCGGCAGGGCGGCCAGCCCGCCGAGCACGGTGCGCATGATGCCGACCACGACCGGGTCGATCTCGCGCACCGCCAGCTTGGTGATGACCGGCGTCGCGCCCCACAGCACCATGACGGCGAGCGCCGTCAGGATCGGGAGCCATGTCGCTCCGCGGCCCGTCATCTTCCGTTCGCTCCGTGCGCGTGATCAGCGGCGCAAGCTAGCCCGCCGCGCAGGGAAGCGGCAGCGGAATATTGTCTCCAGACAATCGGGCGGTCAGCGCTTCGCCTCGACCCGCGCCATGAACTTCGCGACGTCGATGATGACGCGCTCGTGGAAGCCTTCGCCGATCAGGTCCTTGTCGTCGCGGCAGCAGACCTTGAAGCGGAGCTTGCGCCCGTCGGCCGCGATCAGCTCCACCTCCGCGGTGACGTGCATGCCGAGCGGCGTCGCCGCCAGATGGCTCACGTCGATATGGGTGCCCACGCTGTGCTGGCCCGCCTCGAGATGCGGCTTCAGCGCCGCGATGCAGGTCGTCTCGATGAAGGCCACCATGTAGGCGGTGGCGAAGACCGGCGGCATGTCGACGAGACCCATGGCCGGCAGGCTCGGGACCGTGAGCTCCGGCGTCACCTCGATCGTCGCGCTGTGCTTCAAGCCGGCGAGAACCGTGCCGCTCATTTGCCGCGTCCCCTGACCTGCCGAACATGGCACCCGCCCTCGACAGGCGGCGCATGATGCCGTGCCCGGCCGGAGTCTGTCCAACCTCCCGATCGAATCGATAGCGGCCTCGGCTTGAACCGTTCGGTCCGCGACGCCGTCCGCGCGGCCGAGGCAAGGGTGCACGAGTAGACGAGATACGTCAAATGACGTATCATCACACATCATTTGACGGAGAAAGCCATGCCCGCTCTGACTCCTCAGGAGGCGCCGTTGACGCCCGTGGAGATCCAGACCTTCGCGAGCGAAGCCGACAGAGCGAGACTGACGGCAGTTGCACTGAAGGCGTTCCTTCGGCTCGCCAAGACGTGGAAACTGACCAACTCAGATGCCGCCGCCCTGCTCGGCGTTTCGCCGAGCACATGGGAGCGCGTCAAGAGGGGCGCCCGTGAAGGCGGTTTAAGCCAAGATCAGTTGACGCGAGTTTCTGCGCTCGTTGGCATATACAAGGGGCTGCATCTCTTGTTCGCCGATAGCATGGCGGATCGCTGGCCGCGTCTCCCAAACAAGGGGCCGTTGTTCAGCCACGCAACTCCCGTCCAAGCCATGATCGAAGGCGGCATCCCGCGCATGATCGAGGTGCGCCGGTACATCGACGCGGTACGCGGCGGGCTTTAGGGCCGATACATGCTGGACGGCCTGCCGATAGTGCGCGAGGCCTTTGTTCGCACCGTCCGGTTGGTGTCCACGGCACGCCTACGGGCCCCGGTGCTAAAGCCGCTGGTCGACAGCGACGACGAGCTTGCACTGCTTGCTGAAGTGGAGAGCGCCACCAGTGCGCGGCTGGCGGGAGAAACGCGAGGCACCCCGGGCATCAGTGCGAGCGAGTTTGTGTTCGGCGTGCCGCATGCGGCTTTCATAAATGCCAGCTTCGCATACGCAAAGCCGCGCGAGCCGAATCGATTCAATGGGGCCGATCGAGGTGCATGGTATTCTGCGCTCGATGCCGAAACCTGTCTGGACGAAGTCACCTTCCACATGACCGAATTCCTGGAGGCGGCAGGAGATCTCAACGCAGTTGTCGAGTACGCGGAGATATTCGCGAGCTTTGCGGGCGAATTCGTCGACCTGAGGAGCGTCGATCCAACTCCTCAATGCCTGCACCCCAACAAAGAGATCGGTTACCCGGCTGGCAATGCGTTGGCCGACGCCGCGCGGAGCAAGGGACTTAACGGAATCATCTATCCTTCCGTCCGCCATCCCGGCGGCACATGCATCGTGGCGCTCTGGCCACATGCCGTGCAATCGGTCGCACAGGGAAGCCTGTACCGTTTGACCTGCGCTGGAGGCCGGAGCCCTCGGATAGAGAAGCCATAGTCCGACATCTGTCCCCGTCCGATCTCTCACTGAGACGCTACCCGCGGATCGGTCACCGATCCGAAGCGCCAGGGCGGCTCTCGCAGCTCCGCCTCGGCGTCTGCGCGGCTCAGCCCGATATCCCGGAGCAGGCGGTCGTCCAGCCGCGCCAGGGCGCGGCGCTGGCGGCTGCGTTCCGCGCAGCGGCCGGCCCAGCCGCGGAGCGTCCGGAGAATCTTCGAGGCCGGCCAACGGAACGCCGATCGGGCAGGGCGCCGCGCCGGGCAGGCGGGAGGTCGGGAAGGCACGGGCATCTTGTCGCCTCCTTGCCGGGAGACTCCAATCTGGCCCTGGGAAGGTCCTGCGTCGCCGCCGATCGCTTAGGCGGCGGTCGAAGCGTCGTTCCTTGTTGCGGGCGGCGGCGCGCCGCTATCATCGACCCATGGTCCATGGAGCGAACCTCGCCGAGGTGGCGGCGCTGGTCGGCGATCCCGCCCGCGCCAACATGCTGCTGGCGCTGATGGACGGGCAGGCGCTGACCGCGGGCGAGCTCGCCTATTTCGCCCATGTCACGGCGCGGACGGCGAGCGCGCATCTGGCCAAGCTGGTCGAGGCGAACCTGCTCGCCGTGGCCGCCCAGGGCCGGCATCGCTATTTCCGGCTCGCCTCGCCTTTCGTCGCCCGGATGCTGGAGGGCATCTCCGTGGTGTCGACGCTGAGGCCGCGGGGCCGCTATCGGCCGCCCTCGGCCCGGGACGAGGCGCTGTGCCTGGCGCGCACCTGCTACGACCATCTGGCCGGCCGGCTCGGCGTCGCCATTGCCGATGCGATGGCGGCGCACAGCTACGTGCTGCTCGACGACGACGGCGGCGAGGTCACCCAGTCCGGCGCGATCTTCCTCGAGGGCATGGGCATCGATCTCGCCACTCTGCGGCGGCGGCGCGGCCGCGCCTTCTGCCGCCCCTGCCTCGACTGGAGCGAGCGGCGGCCGCATCTCGCCGGCGCGCTCGGCAACGCCATCGCCGCGCGGCTGCTGGAGACGCGCTGGATCGAGCGGGTGCGCGACAGCCGTGCCGTCGCGATCACCGCGAAGGGGCGTGCCGGCCTGCGCGAGCGGCTGGAGATCGAGTTGCCGGCGGAGCCTCTCCCGGCCCGCGGCCGGCATCGCGCGGCCGGCGCGTGGGAACCGGCTACAGCGCCCGCATCGGGATCGCGCGACGGGTGACCTTCGCGGAGGCGGACATCGCAGGTCCCCCGCTTGCGACGTCAAATCGAGATCGCCGCATTGAAGGGGCAATAAGTTTCAATTGTCACGCGGGATGCGCCGCCCCAAGCTCATGGGCAGCGCAGAGCTTCGCAAGGCCGAGACCATGCCCGATCCCAAGCCCGGCCGGCCCGCCATCGCCTCGGCCGAGGAGGATCCCAACGTGACGCCGCTCGACGCGGCCTCGCCGCCCTGCTTCATGCACGAGGTGGAGCCCGCCTATGCCGGCTATCTCGACCGGTCGGAGGTGCTGGACCTGCTGAACACCCTGCTGGCCGGCGAGCGCGCGGGCGCGGCGGTCGCGCGGGAAATGGGCGAGCAGGAGAGCGACGCCGAGGCGCGCGCCGCCCTGTCCGCCATCCGCAAGGACGAGGGGCGTTTCTGCGTGATGCTGGCCCGCCAGATCGAGCGGCTGGGCGGCACCCCGACCGCTGCGGTCGGCGAGTTCCGCGACAAGGTCATGCGCCTTCCGACCGCGCGGGAGCGGCTCGCCCTCCTCAACAAGGGCCAGGCCTGGGTGGTGCGCCGGCTCAACGAGGCGCTGCCGCGCATCGGCGACGACACGCTCCATGCCGCTCTCCGCGACATGCTCGAGACGCACGAGCGGAATCTCGGGCGCGGCGAGAGTCTGCTACGCTGAACCTGCATCCGCCCACCCGATCCCGCCTGCCATCGGAGAGACGATCCATGCCGTTCCGCACCGCCGTCACCGAGCTGCTCGGCGTCCGCCATCCCATCCTTCTGGCCCCGATGGGCGCCGTGGCGGGCGGGCGGCTCGCCGCCGCCGTCACCGCGGCCGGCGGCTTCGGCATGATCGGGCCGGGCTATCTGGACGAGGCCTGGGTCGAGCGCGAGTTCGACGCCGCCGGCAATGCGCGGGTCGGCATCGGCTTCATCACCTGGGACCTGGCGCGCAACCCCAGGCGGCTCACTGCGGCGCTCGAGCGGCGGCCGGCGGCGGTCATGCTGTCCTTCGGCGACGCGACGCCCTTCGTCGA
>DAIMFL010000015.1:0-484 GCA_036724615.1 Alphaproteobacteria bacterium
GGACGCGTGCAGGTCCTTGGCCATGTCGGCCAGCATGAACTGGATGGCCTGGAAATCCGCGATCTTCTGGCCGAACTGGACGCGGCTTTGAGCGAAGGCGGTGGCCTCGGCGATCAGCCGCTCGGCGGCGCCGCAGCAGCGCGCGGCGATCATCAGCCGCTCGTAGCGGAACCACTCATAGGTGAAGTCCATGCCGTCGCCTTCCTCGCCGATGCGGTTGGCGACCGGCACGCGCACGTCCTTGAACCGGTAGACCGGATGATGGGCGGCGTAGGTATGCGAGTAGGCCGGCGAGCGCAGCATCTCGACGCCCGGCGTGTCCATGTCGACGAAGAACAGGCTGTGGCTCCCGGCATGGGGACCGTCGGCGATCTTCGCCTGGAAGATGAAATGGTCCGCCAGGTTGGCGCTGGTCACGTGCCATTTTTCGCCGTTCAGCACGTAGGCGTCGCCGTCGCGCACGGCGGTCGTCGCCATCGAGCCG